>NZ_JCAFWP010000009.1:0-111359 GCF_059295135.1 Stenotrophomonas sp. INTA L402-1 | reverse complement strand
CGGCTGGGGGGGTGGGGGCGGTGGCAGAGACGCTTATCACCAGTTGCTAAACACCCAATCTGCTCCCCCCCCGCCTGCTCCGCCCGTGTCACAACCCGAAATAAAGCGGGACTGGGGGGGGGGCCCCCCCCCCGCCCCCCACTACCGGGGGCGGAGGTCACGCTGCCCCCTCCCCTGTGCCTCAGCCACCAAAGGCGGCGCGCATGTTCTCGATGGTCGGGTTCAGGATCACCCCGCGCTCGGTCACGATGGCATCGATCAGTTCACCCGGGGTGACGTCGAACACCGGGTTCCAGGCGGCGATGCCCTCGGCCACGGTGCGGGTGCCGCCCACGCCGTACAGCTCGCCCGGGTCGCGCTGCTCGATCTCGATCTGGCTGCCGTCCACGGTCTCCATGTCCACGGTCGAGGACGGCGCCACCACCATGAACTTGACCCCGTGGTGGCGAGCGGCGATGGCCAGCTGATAGGTGCCGATCTTGTTGGCGGTATCGCCGTTGGCGCAGATGCGGTCTGCACCGACGATCACCCATTGCACCGCACCGGTCTTCATCAGGTGCGAGGCCGCCGAATCGGCGATCAGGGTGGCGTCGATGCCATCCTGCTGCAGTTCCCACACGGTCAGGCGTGCGCCCTGCAGCCACGGACGGGTCTCGCCGGCGAACACGCGGGCGATGCGGTGCTGGGCCATGCCGGCACGGATCACGCCCAGTGCCGTGCCGAAGCCGGCGGTGGCCAGCGAGCCGGTGTTGCAGTGGGTCAGCACGCCGCTGCCGGCCTCGATCAGGCCCGCGCCCAGCGCGCCCATGTGGCGGTTGGCGGCCAGGTCCTCCTCGGCAATGGCCTGCGCTTCGGCTTCCAGCAGGGCCTTCCAGTCGCCGCCGGCGACGTTCAGGCAGCGACGCATGCGCGCCAGCGCCCAGGCCAGATTGACGGCGGTCGGGCGCGATGCGTTCAGGCGCTGCAGCGCCGGCTCCAACTGCTGAAGCGCATGCGCGCCATCAGCGGCCTGCACGTCCCGCGCCGCCAGCACCACACCCCAGGCTGCGGCAATGCCGATCGCCGGCGCGCCACGCACGGTCAGCGCGTGGATGGCGCTGGCAACTGCGTCACTGTCATGGCAGACCACGTGCTCGACCACGAACGGTAGCTTGCGCTGGTCCAGCAGTTGCAGGGCATCTCCGGTCCAGAGGATCGGGCGGATGTGGTCATAACGGGCGTAGTCGATGTCGGAGGCAGTGTTCATGGGCCCATTGTAGGGCCACGCCCCGCGTGGTTGGAGCCTGCCCGGGCTCAATTCACCGAGAATTCGGCGCGGCAGCCGCCGTCCACCCAGATCCCGTTGCGGTTCCAGCCCCAGGTGTTGCCTTCCTCGCACGGGGTGCTGGACAACTGCTCGGTAACGACCGCGCCGACCGAAATGCTCGCCCCACAGAAGCGGCGCTTCTTCGACTTCGACTCGCAGGTCAGGCGGCGTGGCACGTCGACAAAACGGCCGTCCTCGTCAGCCACTTCGAAATCGCCCTGGCAACCACGGCTGGTCCAGACTTCATTGCGCTTGTAGCCCCAGCCCTGCCCTTCGCGGCACGGCAGCACCGACAGCTGGCGCAGCAGGCGCACCGGCGCCCCGTCCAGGCGCACCGGGCAACTCTGCGGGCGGCCATTGGATTCGCAGCGCACCACACGGCGGACCAGGCGCTTGCCTTCCGTTGCCGCAGGCGCTGCACCTTCCGCACGACGCGCACGGAACTCGGCGCGGCAGCCAAGGGTGACCCACACGCCACTGCGGTCGGTGCCCCACTCGCTGCCACGGATGCAACTGTTGCTGGACAACTGGCGCACAAGGTCGATGCCATTGCTGACGTCGATATCGCAATGCACCCAGCCCATGTCGCGCGATTCGCAGGTCACCACTTCGCCGTCATAGCCCGCCTGCTGGGCCGACGCCGATGACGGCAGCCAGGCACCCCAGAGCGCGATGGAGTACACCGGTGCAGCGACAACCGCAAACCACTTGACCAAAGCCTTCCCCAGCAGGAATGGATGAACTGCGTGCCAGTGTCCGGCATCTGCCGTGATAAGAGCATCATCCTGCTTACCGAAGCAAGCGTGGAAACGCGGAATTCCGTTCAGTCTTCGATGTTCAGGAACGTGCGCACCGCGCTCACGCGTGGGCGAAGTCGTAGGCCAGCACATCGGCGATACGCGGCGTGCGGTTCATCGCCATCAACAACCGATCGACACCCACCGCCACGCCAGCGCAGGCAGGCATCGATGGCAACGCCGACAGCAGCGCCTCATCCACGGACGGTTGCACCTGGCCCCGCTCATGGCGGCGCTGCAGGTCACGCTGGAATCGCGCACGCTGTTCGTGCGCGTCGTTCAGTTCGTGATAGCCGTTGGCCAGTTCCACGGCCCCCAGATAAAGCTCGAAACGCTCGGCCAGCGGCGGCGTGCCGGCTCGAATGCGCGCCAGTGCGGCCTGGCTGGCAGGCCAATCGTGGACCACGGTCATCACCGCGTCATCGAAATGCGGCTGGATATGATGGGTCATCAGCAGATCCAGCCAGTCATCGCGGGTCAGCCCGACCGGGTCGATATGTACCTCGCCCAGCGCGGCACGCAGCGCGGCCTCATCGGCATCGAACGGATCCACACCCACGTACTGCTGGAACAGCTCGCGGTAACTGAGCACACGCAGCGTCGCACTGCGCCCGACCAGGGCCAGCGCCTGGCCGACCAGCTCGGCGGTTTCCTGCACCAGACGATGGTGGTCCCAACCGACCCGGTACCACTCCAGCATGGTGAATTCCGGATTGTGGCGGCCGCCCGCCTCGCCGTTGCGGAACACCCGGCCCAGTTCGTAACAGTCACCCACGCCCGCCGCCAGCAGGCGCTTGAGCGGATACTCCGGCGAGGTGCGCAGCCAGCGGCGGCGGCCACCGGCATCGACATGGCCGGTGAAATCGGTATGGAAGCTGTCGATGTTCGGCTCGGTGTTGCCGGCCACCGACAGGATCGGCGTCTCCACCTCCAGCACATCGCGATCGGCGAAGAAGCGGCGCACCAGCGCGTTGAGCACGGCACGCTGCTGCAGCGCGCGCAGCAGGGCCTCGCTCACAGGATGCCCTCCGGGCGCGGATGATCCAGCGGCAGGGTCAGCAGATCGCGGGTGTCATCGATGTAGCCACTGGCCAGGTACAGGCGCCGGGCCAGTTCGTTGTGGTGGTTCACTTCCAGCCGCAGGCGGCTGACGCCACGCCCGCGAGCGCGCTGTTCGCAGATGGCCAGCGCCTGCTTGCCGCGGCCGCGGCCGCGCGCGCGGTGGCTCAGGTACAGCTCGTCCAGCAACATGAAGTGGCCGCCCTGCTCCAGGCTGAAACCCATCGCGATCACTGCGTAGCCCACCACCTCGGCGGCCTCGTCCAGCCACAGCAGCACCTCGCCATTGCGCGGATCGGCCAGCAGCGCGTCCACGCCGCGACGCACGCGCGCGTCGTCGAAGTCGATCTTGTCTTCGGCATAGAACTCGCGCATCAACGCGATCAACAGTTCTTCGTCGGCACGGGTGGCCAGGCGGAAATCCAGCGGAGCGGTCTGCATCGGTGTTCCTTTTTGTTTCATGCCGGGCGCCAGGCACCCGGCGGGGTCATCATTCGTGTTCGGCGAGGTAGGCCAGCAGGCGGTCTTCGTCCCATACCGGCACGCCCAGCGACTGCGCCTTGTCCAGCTTGGAGCCGGCCTCGGTACCGGCCACCACGAAGCTGGTCTTCTTCGACACGCTGCCGGAGACCTTGGCACCCAGCGCTTCCAGGCGTTCCTTGGCGGCATCGCGGGTGAGCTGGGCCAGGGTGCCGGTCAGCACCACGGTCTGCCCATCCAGCGGGCCGGCCACGATCTCGGCCAGCGCCGGCGCCTTGGCCAGGATCTGCTGCATCGCCTTCTCGGCCGCCAGCAGCATCGCGCCATGGCCATCTGCATCGAGCCACGCAGCCAGGCCGCGTGCAGTGTCATCGGGCAGGCCGGCGTTGACGAACTGGCCATGCTCGGCGTCGAGCACTGCTTGCGCGCCGGAAAGCGCAGCGACCAGTTTTTCGGCGCGCAGGCGGGTGATGCCAGGGATCTCCGATTCGACCAGCAGCTGCGCCAGATCCAGCCCTTCGCGCAGCTTGGCACTGGGCGCATGCACATCGCTGATGCGCACCTGACCGACCTGCAGCAGGTCATCGATGGCCTGCTGGTTGCCCTGCTGCTCGAAGAAATGACCCAGCGAACGCGCCACTTCGCCGCCGATGTCCGGCACACGCTTGAACAACGGCCACGGCAGGTGGCGGATCAGCTCCAGGTCACCAAACCACTGCGCCAGCGCCTTGGCCGTGCTCTCACCCACGTGCTCGATGCCAAGCGCGAACAGCAGGCGCTCCAGCGTGGCCGCGCGGCTGGCGTCGATTGCCGCGATCAGGTTGTCGGCCCACTTGGTGGCGATCTTCTTCGTGTTCCATTCGAAGCTGGCCGGCTGTACCAGCGCCTGTGCGCGCCAGCCCGGATCGTTGCCATCCAGCTTGAGCACCGCATTGAGCACCGCACCACTGCCTTCGGCGGGCAGGTGCAGCTTCAGCGCAGCCGCCAGTGCGGAAGGGTCCTCGGCATCCAGCACCAGCTTCAGATGCAGCAGCTGGTCACGGTTGAGCCGGTACAGATCGGCCACGCTTCTGACGATGCCGGCGTCGACCAGGGTTTCGATGTACTTGTCACCCAGGCCATCGATATCCATCGCGCGACGCGAGGCGAAATGGGCGATGGCTTCCTTGCGCTGCGCCGGGCAGGACAGTTCGCCCGAGCAGCGCCATGCGGCAGCACCTTCCTCGCGCACGATTTCCGAGCCGCACACCGGGCAGCGCGTCGGCATCTGCCACGGCGTGGTGCCCGGCGGGCGGCGATCAAGGATGACGCTGACCACTTCCGGAATTACATCACCGGCGCGGCGCACGATCACGCTGTCACCCACGCGCACATCCAGGCGTGCGATCTGGTCGGCGTTGTGCAACGTGGCGTTGGACACGATCACGCCGGCCACCGCCACCGGTGCCAGCCGCGCGACCGGTGTGGCAGCACCGGTGCGGCCGATCTGGATCTCGATCGCCTCCACCGTAGTGCTCTGTTCCTGCGCGGGGAACTTGTGCGCGATGGCCCAGCGCGGCGCACGCGAAACGAAGCCCATGGCCTGCTGGCCGGCGCGGTCATCCAGCTTGTAGACCACGCCATCGATATCGAACGGCAGGCCATCGCGGCGCTCACCGATATCGCGGTAGTAGCCGAGCAGGCCGTCGGTGCCTTCCACCACCTTGCACAACTCACTGACCGGGAAGCCCCAGGCACCGAGCTGGGCCAGTGTGCCCGAATGGGTGTCCGGCAGCTCGCCGCCCTGCACTTCGCCGGTGCCGTAGGCGAAGAAACTCAGCCGGCGCTGCGCACTGATCTTCGGGTCGAGCTGGCGCAGCGAACCGGCGGCGGCGTTGCGCGGGTTGGCCAGCACCTTGCCGCCCTGCAGGCGCGCACGTTCGTTGTAGGACTCGAAGTCGGCGCGGGCCATGTAGACCTCACCACGCACCTCCAGCACATCCGGCCAGTCCTTGCCGTGCAGGCGCTTGGGAATATCACCGATCTCGCGCAGGTTGGCGGTCACGTCCTCGCCGGTACTGCCATCGCCACGGGTCGCGCCGAGTACGAAATGACCGTCCTCGTAGCGCAGGCTGATCGCCAGGCCGTCCATCTTCGGCTCGGCCGAGAACCGCAGGCTGCGACGGCCCAGGCGCTCGTCGATGCGGCGTACGAAATCCGCCACTTCCTCGTCACTGAAGGCATTGGACAGCGACAGCATCGGCACCGCGTGGCGCACTTCCGGGAAGCGGCCGGACGGGCGCGCACCGACCTGCTGGGTCGGGCTGTCGGCACGGGCCAGCTCCGGATGCTCGCGCTCCAGCGCTTCCAGCTCGCGCACCATCCGGTCGTAGTCGACGTCGGGGATCTCCGGCGCGTCCAGCTCATGGTAGGCGCGGTTGGCCTGGGCGATCTGCCGGCGAAGGTCTTCGGCGCGTTCGGCGGGGCTGGGGCTCATCGGGATCCGGTGGTTCTGGGATGGCCGGGGATTCTACCGCGCCCGACCGTCAGGCCCTGTAACGCCCCCGCCTTTGTAGCGTCGAGCTTGCTCGACTGGTGCTCCCTCGCTCTGGCACGTGCCAACCACTCCCCCATCCTGGTACGTGCCAACCACTCCCCAGCTCTGGTACGTGCCAACCACCCTCCCGCTCTGGTAGGTGCCAACCACTCCCCAGCTCTGGTAGGTGCCAACCTTGGTTGGCACATCTACAGTCGAACATGGTTCGACTCCGCAGAAGAGCAGCTTGCCGCCCATCCCCACCGGCGCTAGCGTGCGACGGTCGCCCTTCGGAATCCCACCCGTGACCCTGCCTGCCTCCCGTCGACGCTTCCTGCAACTGGCCGGTGCTGGCCTCGCCGTCGCCGGCACCGGGCTGCCGCAGCTCGGCCATGCCCAACCCGCGACAGCCGCCGCCCCAGCCCCTGCCAAAGGCGCCGTACTACTGAACTTCAACGAATGCCCGTACGGCCCCTCGCCCGCCGCCCAGCAGGCGGCGCGCGACAGCATCGCCAGCTGCGGCCGCTACCGCTTCGCTCTGGCGGCACAGGTTCGCGATGCCTTCATCGAACAGGCCCGCATTCCGGCTGATCACGTGCGGCTGTATCCGGGTTCCAGCGAGCCGCTGAACCGCGCCGCCGTGCTATGGACCGGCCCGCAGGCGGGGCTGGTAGTGGCCGACCCGACCTTCGAGACGCTGGGCGAGGTCGCCGCCGCACACGGTGCACACGTGCAGAAAGTGCCGCTGCGCGAGGACGGTGCACACGACCTGCGTGCGATGGTCGCCGCCGCACACGCACGCCCGACCGGGCTGCTGTATGTGTGCAACCCCAACAACCCGACCGGCTCGATCAGCCCACCAGATGAGCTCGCCTGGCTGCTGGCCCACAAGCCCGCTTCCACCCGCGTGCTGTTGGACGAGGCGTATCTGCAGTACAGCGAACAGCCGAGCCTGATCGCGCAGGTGGCGCAGCGCGATGACCTGATCGTGTTGCGCACATTCTCCAAGCTATATGGTATGGCCGGCCTACGCCTGGGCGTGGCGACCGCACATCCCGACCGCCTGCGCGAACTGGCCAGCCTGGGCGACAACCCGCTGCCGGTGCCGGCGCTGGCGGCGGCACTGGCCAGCCTGCGCGATCCGCAGTTGATTCCGCAGCGCCGCCTGCAGAATGCCAAGGTGCGCCAGGCCACCATCGCATGGCTGGGCAAGCGTGGTTTCAGCTGCGTGCCGTCGGAAGCGAACTGCTTCGTGGTCGACGTGCAACGCGATGGCAGCGCGTTCGCCAAGGCGATGGCGGACAACGGCGTGGTGATCGGACGCAGCTGGCCGATCTGGCCACAGCGCGTGCGCGTGACCGTCGGCACCGAAGAGGAAATGGCCGCGTTCCGCCATGCGTTCGCGAAGGTGGCCGGCGTACCGGCCTGATCCTGTTGGATGGGGCGAACCTTGGTTCGCCCCATCCACGCATGGCGTGGATCTACTGTTGTGGGTGCCGACCGTTGGTCGGGGTGGGTGCCGACCGTTGGTCGGCACGCCATGGCGCTTACCAGCGCGGGGTCTTGGTCAGCGGCGGGGCCTGGTGCTGGCGGTCGTAGGCGCGCAGCTCGTCACGGATGTGTGCGATGCGCTGGCGGCCCAGGGCATTGCGGCTGTCATCCAGCACCACGCCATCCAGCAGTTCAGCCATGCGCTGCACCGTCGGCAGCATCTTCTCCCAGGCGTCCAGCGCGGTCAGCGGCGCCGGCAGGGTCAGGAAGAAGGCGATGGCTGGGGTTTCCATGGCGCGGATGTTGGCCATGTCGAAGCTGCCCGGCTTCATGATGCTGGCCATCGAGAAGATCGGGCCGCGCTCGGGGTGGCCTTCCACCAGGCGGTGGAACACGTTCATGTGGCCGAACACCAGGCCGGTCTTCTCGGCCGCCACCACGATGTCCTCACCACGCAGCTGCTCGCCGGCCCGGGCAGCCACGAACAAGGAGACGATCTTGTCGAAATCCTGGGTGGCGCGCTTGCCGAGATCACTGGCGCCCGGGTCGGTTTCGCCCAGACCAAGTTCGGCCTGCTCGCCTTCCGTGCCCATGCCCGGTTCGACGCGGCCATCGGCCACGGCGACGCCGTCTTCGCCCAGTACCGGCTCGCGGCGCTCGCCGCTGGTCGGTTCCGCGCCTTCCACGCGGCGCCCCTGGGGCTTCTTTTTCGGACGGCCAAACAGGAAGATCGCGGCGATCAACAGCAGGCCGGCGGCCAGGATGCCGATGCGCAACAGTGCCGTGTCGGACATTCGATAGGTTCTCCGGCTAGTTCATTCAGGTAACTAGGATGGCACGTCAGGCCGCGCCCGCCAATCGCGCGGCTTCTTCCAGGTCCACGCTGACCAGGCGGCTGACGCCCGGCTCGCGCATGGTCACGCCCGACAGCTGGTGCGCGGCCTCCATCGTCGCTTTGTTGTGGCTGACGAACAGGAACTGCACCTTTTCGCTCATTTCCTTGACCATGTTGGCCAAGCGGCCGACGTTGGCTTCGTCCAGCGGCGCGTCCACCTCGTCCAGCAGGCAGAACGGCGCGGGGTTCAGCTGGAAGATGGCGAACACCAGCGCCACCGCGGTCATCGCCTTCTCGCCGCCGGACAGCAGCGAGATGCTGGACACGCGCTTGCCCGGCGGACGCGCCATGATGGTCACACCGGTGTCGAGCAGGTCTTCACCGGTCAGTTCCAGGTAGGCGTGGCCGCCACCGAACAGGCGCGGGTACAGCGCCTGCACGCCAGCGTTGACACGATCGAAGGTGTCCTTGAAACGACCGCGGGTCTCGCGGTCGATCTTGCGGATCGCATCTTCCAGGGTTTCCAGCGCCGTGGTCAGGTCGGTGTGCTGCGAATCCAGATAATCCGAGCGTTGCGAAGCCTCGCCGTACTCGTGGATGGCGGCCAGGTTGACCGGCTCCAGCCGGCGCATGCGGCCATCGATCTGGTGCACGGCCTGCTCCCAGTCGCCCAGGCGGGCGTCCTCGGGCAGTGCGTTGAGCACGTCCTGCAGCACGAAGCCGGCCTTCTCCACCGCGCCCTGCAGGGTGTCCGCGCTGAGCACCAGCGCCTGCTGGTCCAGCTTGCGTTGCGAGATTCGCTCGCGCTGGGCCAGCGCCTGTTCGTCGCGCTGGTGGCGGGTCTGTTCGTAATTGCGCAGCTCGGCGTCGATGCCGTCCAGCAGCGTGCGCGCCTCGGTCAGCACGCGATCGGCCCGCACACGCTCTTCCAGTGCGTTCTGGTGCTCGGCCTGCAGCGACTCGACTGGCGAATCGCCCTCATCCAGCTGCGAATGCAGTTCGCCCAGGCGCGAATCCAGCTGCCCGCGCTGGGTGCCCATGCGTTCCAACGCCTGGCTCAACGAGGCCAGCTGCGCCCGCTGTGATTCCAGGGTCAGGGCCAGCGAGTGCGAGCGCTCGCGCACCGCTCGCGCGGCGTCTCTGGCCAGGTCGCGGGCCTCGGTCAGCTGGCGACGCTCACCCTCCAGCCGTTGCCGGGTCGATTCCAGGTCGCCCATGCTGCTGACCGCGTTCTCCAACCGCGAACGCGCTTCACGCGCCTGCTCGTTGTTGGCTTCCAACGTTTCCTGCAGCTGCTTCAGTTCACCTTCGATGCGGTCGATGCGCGTGCGCGCCGCCTCCACCTTGCCCTGCTGTCCCTGCAATTGGCCAGCCAGTTCAGAGACCGCACGATGGGCCTGGTACAGCCCACGCTGCGCGTCTTCGCGCTGCTGCTCAGCGGCCTGCAACTGCTCACGGAAACCGGAAAGCTGCTCTTCCAGCTCGGCCTCGCGGTCCTGCAGCTGCTCGATCTGCTCGCGCAGCTCGTTGATCTCGCGCTCGCGCAGCAGCGCGCCCTGCTGGGCCGCACCGGAGCGCGATACGCGCAGCCAGCCCTGGCCCAGGCGCTCACCACTCTGGGTGATGATCGAATCGCCTTCCGGAAGACTGCCCTGCAACACCTTCGCCTCGGACAGGTCCTTGGCTGCGTGCAGGTGTGCCAGCAGTCGACGGATCGCTGCCGGGCCACGCACGCGGGCCGCCAGCGAGGTCGGCGCGACCTTCAGGTCCGCGCCATCGTTGGCGACCAGTGCGATGTGGCCCTCGCCAAGTTCGCCGAGCGCATCGACCAGGCTGGCCGGATCATCAACCAGCACGCCTTCGATCAATTGGCCCAGCGCGCTTTCCACCGCGTTTTCCCAGCCGGCATCAACGTCCAGGCGTTCGCCGACACGCGCTGCCGAATCCAGCCCACGCGCCTTCAGCCACGCCACGGCAGCGCCCTGCTCCTGGCCCAGCGCGGCCTGCTGCAGGGTTTCCAGCGAGGCCAGGCGACCGCGCAGGCCGTTGGCCTGCTTGCGCAGTTCGGCCAGTTCGTTCTGGCCATTGCGCTGCTGTTCCTGCACGGCCGCCACGCCCTGCTTGCGCAGCTCGACGTCTTCGCTCAATTCATCCAGCGCAGTCTTCTGCGTGTCGTGCTGCAGGTGCAGCTGCTCGAAGGCTTCTTCCAGCGCGTCCACGTCCAGCCCGGCGCGCTCGGCGGCCAGGGCCTCGCGACGCCGGTCAGCGTCGAGGATCTGCTTGTCCAGGTAGTCCACGCGCGTGCGCTCGACATCGCCGGCGCGCGACGCCTCCGAACTCTGCGAGGTGTGCTGCTCCCAGCGCTGCTGCCAGCTGGCCAGCCGGTCCTCGGCCTCGCGCAGGCTTTCCTGCTTGATCTCGTTCTCTTCCTGCAGCTCTTCCAGCTGCGGGGTGGCGGCCTCCACCGCTTCGCGCAGCACCAGCAGTTTGGCCTCGTCGCCGCTGATGTGCTGGCCCAGTTCGGCCAACGCCTGGCGCGTCTCGTCGCGCGCCTTGTGCAGGCGCTGCGACAGTTCGCGCTGGTGCTGGATCTGCTGTTCCACGCGCGCCAGCGTGCTGCCGACCTGGTAGACCGCGGCCTGCGCGGTGTTCAGCGCGTCGGCGGCCTCTTCGCGGCGCACGCGCGAGGTCTCGATGCGGGCCTCGGCGTCACGCTGGTCGGCGATCAGCTGCTGCAGTTTGGTCTCTTCCTGCGACAGGCCCTCGCGCAGCTTGGACAGGCGACCGTCCAACCCGCGGAATTCCAGGGCCTTCCACTCGGCATCCTTGACCCGGCGCTCTTCCTGCAGCGCCTGGTACTGCTCGGCCTGCCTGGCCTGGCGCTTGAGGTGTTCGAGCTGCTTGCTGATCTCGTCGCGCAGGTCGCCCAGCCGGTCCAGGTTCTCGCGGGTGTGGCGGATGCGGGTCTCGGTCTCCTTGCGGCGCTCCTTGTACTTGGAGATGCCGGCCGCCTCTTCCAGGTACACGCGCAGGTCTTCCGGGCGCGCCTCGATGATCTGGCTGATCATGCCCTGCTCGATGATCGAGTAGCTGCGCGGGCCCAGGCCAGTGCCGAGGAACAGGTCGGTGATGTCGCGGCGACGGCACTTGGTGCCGTTGAGGTAATAGTTGCTGGTGCCGTCGCGGCTGACCGTGCGCTTGACCGAGATTTCGTTGAACGAGGCGTACTCGCCCGAGATTGTGTGGTCGGAGTTGTCGAAGATCAGCTCGACGGTGGCCTGCGAGACCGGCTTGCGGGCATTGGAACCGGAGAAGATCACGTCGGTCAGCGAGTCGCCGCGCAGGCGGCTGGCCGAGCTCTCGCCCATGACCCAGCGCACGGCGTCGATGATGTTCGACTTGCCGCAGCCATTGGGCCCCACCACGCCGGTCATGTTGGTCGGCAGGTGCAGGGTGGTCGGATCGACGAACGACTTGAAGCCGGACAGCTTGATCGTGGAAAGACGCATAGGGGTTCCGGACTGGGGCCGGCAAGCGGCCTGCGTTTACCCTCCAAGTCATTGATCCTGCTGGGATCGATGCCCGTGGAACGGGTGTGACGCCCTGAGTATACCGATGTGGCCGTGTTCTACGAATGGGCGTGGAACATTGTCCAGCCCCACCCCGTCGGCCGGACGTGGCCCGACGCCACGAAACGGAGCCATAAAACAAAACGGGCACCCTTGCGGGCGCCCGTTCTGCGGTGATGCCAGGCCTTGCGGCGTGGGATCAGGCTTCGGCGACGACGACGACCTTGACGGTGGTCTCGACGTCAGCGTGCAGGTGGACCAGCACGTCGTATTCGCCGATGTTGCGGAAGGCGCCTTCGCCCAGGATGACTTCGCTCTTGCTGACCGGCAGGCCGGCAGCGGTGAAGGCATCGGCGATTTCGCGGGCGCCGACCGAGCCGTACAGCTTGCCTTCGGTCGAAGCGTTGGCCGGGATGGTCACGCTCGCGCCTTCCAGCTTGGCCTTGCGGGCGTCAGCGTCGGCGTGGATGGCCTGGGCCTTGGCTTCGTATTCGGCGCGCTTGGCTTCGAACTCGGCCTTGTTGCTCTCGGTGGCCGGAACGGCCTTGCCCTGCGGCACGAGGAAGTTACGGCCGTAGCCCGGCTTCACGTCGACCAGGTCGCCCAGGTTGCCGAGGTTGGTGACTTTCTGCAGGAGGATCAGCTGCATGGTATTGCTCCAGATGAGTTATTCGTTAGCGAGGCGATGCCCCGCAACAAAGGCTGTCCGAATAGCTGGCACAGCGGGGGCGGCACCGGGCCGCCCCGCCGGGCATCAGACGTCGTGGTTGTCGGTGTACGGGATCAGGGCCAGGAAGCGAGCGCGCTTGACGGCGGTCGCCAGCTGACGCTGGTACTTCGACTTGGTACCGGTGACGCGGCTCGGCACGATCTTGCCGTTCTCGGTCAGGTACTGGCGCAGGGTGTTGAGATCCTTGTAGTCGATCTCCTTCACACCTTCAGCCGTGAACTTGCAGAACTTGCGGCGACGGAAGAACTTGGACATGGGAAGGCTCCTTAGGCGGCGGAAGCGGCGTCGTCGCCGGCTTCGTTGTCAGCGGTGGTGGTGGACTCGCCTTCTTCGTCGTCACGACGACGGCGCTCACCGCGCTCCGGCTTGTCACCCTTCTCGTCCTTGCTCTTCATGATCAGCGACTGCTCGGTGTCAGCCTCGTCACGCTTGATGACCAGGTTGCGCAGCACGGCGTCGTTGAAGCGGAAGCTTTCGGTCAGTTCGTTCAGAACGGCCTGGTCGGCTTCGATGTTCATCAGCACGTAGTGGGCCTTCACCAGGTTCTGGATCGGGTACGCCAGCTGGCGGCGGCCCCAGTCTTCCAGACGGTGGATGGTGCCGTTGCCGTTCTCGACCAGCGACTTGTAGCGCTCGATCATGGCCGGGACCTGCTCGCTCTGGTCCGGGTGGACCATGAACACGATTTCGTAATGACGACTCATGTTTTTTTCTACCTTTCGGATGTGGCCTCGCGGCCGGACAGCCCCCCGCCGTTGAGACCGCGGTGGGGCAAGGATTCCCGCCAGGAAGGCAGGAAGCCGCGCATTATGGCGCAGATGGGGTGGCTGGGCAACCGGCGGGTCACAGGGCAACCTGAACCGGGGGCAGCCTTCATGCCAGCCAAGGCTGGCCGCTACCGGAGCCCCGCACAGTCCACGAATCCGCCTGGATTCACCCCAGGTCGACGTGAAGGCGGTGCTGGCCGCATTCCAGGCACTGGAACAGGCAGCCAATCATCTCCCCGTCCCGGCTCAGGTGTTCAAGCACCCAGTCGGCGTCGCGCGGATTGACCTCGACCACGTCGGGCCGGACCTCGTCGAGGATGGGCAGCAGATCTTCGCTGCCGGCGTAACCGAGGAAGGCGCAGGGCCGCTCACAATGGCTGAGCCAGACCGACTGCTGCCAGGAAGAGTAGCCCGGGGTGCGCTCGCAGATCTCCAGCAGCAGCTCACGGGCGATGGTCGGCGGCGGATCGGCCGGATCCGGGGAGACCCCTTCGATATCGCTCCAGCCGGTGAATTCACCCTCGTAACTGGCCGCTGCCCTGCCATCGGCGATACACCAGGGGCACAGGTAATCGGGGCTCAGAACGGAGTAGAACGGCCCCCGGTACCGCAGTGTGCGCGGCTGACCGCAGCAGTCGCAGACCCCGTCGACCTCTTCGAAGGAGAGGGCGTAGGCGTTGGGGTGATAAATGAAAAGCGGTCGTTCCATCCGTGGATCCCTTCCCTGCCGACCAAGGTCGGCATCTACCAGCGCCCGGCCATGCCCGGCGGACGCCAGAACCAGCCCTCAGGCCTTGTCGGCGTCGGTGGTGAAGCTCTCGCCGCAGCCACACTCGGCGGTGGCGTTCGGGTTGCTGAACGTGAACGTTTCGCTCAGGCCGTGCTTGCCGAAGTCGATCACGGTGCCGTCCACCAGCGCCAGGCTCTTGGCGTCGACGTAGATCTTCACGCCGTCCTGGTCGAACACGGTGTCGCCCTCGCGCTCGTCGCGGGCCAGGTCGGTGATGTGACCCCAGCCCGAGCAACCGGTCTTGGTCACGCCGAAACGCAGGCCCAGCGCGCCGGGGGTCTGGGCGACAAAGCGCTGCACGCGCTCGAAGGCAATGGGGGTCAGGCTGACGGCCATGGGGCTACTCCAGAGGTACGGGGACATTATAAGGAGCCGTTGCCACGAAAAATGCCTCGCAAGCAGAACGCTGCAACCGGTAAACTCCCGTGTTCACAGATCGAGTCGATCAGCAGAGGATTCAAGTCATGACGGTGGTCAGCGTTGAACATGCGCTTGCCGGGAAGATCCCGGAAGGCGGCGAAGTCACGGTACGCGGATGGGTGCGCACGGTGCGCGGTTCAGCGAATCTGGCCTTCGTGAATGTGAGCGACGGCTCCTGCTTCGCGCCGATCCAGGTCGTGGCCGGCGACAGCCTGGTCAACTTCGACGAGATCAAGCGCCTGACCAGCGGCTGCTCGGTCATCGCCACCGGCACCCTGGTGAAGTCGCAGGGCAAGGGCCAGTCGTTCGAGATCCAGGCCAGCACGCTGGAAGTGGTCGGCTGGGTCGAAGACCCGCTCACCTACCCGATCCAGCCCAAGCCGATGTCGCCGGAGTTCCTGCGCGAAGTGGCGCACCTGCGCCCGCGCACCAACCTGTTCGGCGCGGTCACCCGCATCCGCAACTGCCTGGCCCAGGCCGTGCACCGTTTCTTCCACGAGAACGGCTTCAACTGGATCAGCACCCCGATCATCACCACCTCCGACGCCGAGGGCGCCGGCCAGATGTTCCGCGTGTCCACCCTGGACATGGTGAACCTGCCGCGTGACGAGAAGGGCGCGATCGATTTCAGCCGCGACTTCTTCGGCAAGGAAACCTTCCTGACCGTGTCCGGCCAGCTGAACGTCGAGGCCTACTGCCTGGCGCTGAGCAAGGTCTACACCTTCGGCCCGACCTTCCGCGCCGAAAACAGCCACACCACCCGCCATCTGGCGGAGTTCTGGATGATCGAACCGGAAATCGCCTTCGCCGACCTGGCCGAAGACGCTCGCCTGGCCGAAGAGTTCCTGAAGTACCTGTTCCGCGCGGTGCTGAACGAGCGTGGCGACGACCTGGCCTTCATCGCCGAGCGCGTGGACAAGAACGCGATCACCAAGCTGGAAGACTTCATCAATGCGCCGTTCGAGCGCATCGACTACACCGATGCGGTCAGCCTGCTGCAGAAGTCCGGCAAGAAGTTCGACTTCCCGGTCGAATGGGGCTTGGACCTGCAGACCGAGCACGAGCGCTGGCTGACCGAAGAACACGTCGGCCGCCCGGTGGTGGTGACCAACTATCCGGAGCACATCAAGGCCTTCTACATGCGCCTGAACGACGACGGCAAGACCGTTGCCGCGATGGACGTGCTGGCCCCGGGCATCGGCGAGATCATCGGCGGCAGCCAGCGCGAAGAGCGCCTGGACGTGCTGGACGCGCGCATGGCCCAGTTCGGCCTGGATCGTGAGCACTACAGCTGGTATCGCGACTTCCGCCGCTATGGTTCGGTGCCGCACGCCGGCTTCGGCCTGGGCTTCGAACGCCTGGTGGTGTACGTCTGCGGGCTGTCCAACATCCGCGATGCGATCCCCTACCCGCGCGCCCCGGGCAGCGCGGACTTCTAAGCCCCACACGACCACGGAGGTACCGCTCCCATGACCCTGTTCTTCGCCCTCTGTTTCGTCGGCGTTGCAGTGGCCGGGTTCAGTGCCTTCGTGATCTTCTGGCCGCTGACCCTGGTGCACGTACGCGATCGCCATCCGGCGCTCGCCGAGCGCTTCGGCAGCGGTGCCTTCCTCAAGCCCGATGCCCTGGCCTGGCTGCTGCGCCGTGACTATCGCCAGCAGCCGGACCGCTCGCTGTCCGGGCTGGCGACGCCGGCCTGGGTATCGCTGCTGACCCTGCTGGCCGGACTGGGCATGGCCGCCCTGCTCTGGCTGGCCTCGCTCTGGTAACACATCCATGAATGACATCACCGCCTCGCGCGACAGCTGGTGGCTGGCCAGCCTCGGCAACACCCTGATCTGGGCGCGCCTGCGCGTGCGCCCGGCCGGCACCGCCGAAGTGCTCGACAGCGATGGCAACACGCTGAGCTATGACAGCGAAGACACCGCGCGTTCGCAGCTGTTCGACGCCGAATTCGTCGAGTACGACGGCCTGGACGAGGAAGACGCGCTGGTGCGCGGCTTCAGCCTGCGCGAAGTGCAGCCGCCGCAGGCCGACAGCGATGAGGGCCTGCGCGGCCGCATGATCCAGTCGCTGGGCGGGCGCGCCTGACCCCTGCATGTTCACCCCGCGCGCCTTCGCCGAGACCGATCTGCTCTGGCTGGACCGCCTGCTGGCGCGCGACCCGTTCGTTACCGTGCTCACGCCCGGCAGCGATGGCCTGCCGGAGCTGACCCGGATGCCGGTGCTGTACCGGCGTGACGGCGACCAGATCGAACTGCGCGGCCACTGGGCGCGCGCCAACCCGCAGTCGCGCCACCGCGGCGCGGCCAAGGTACTGATCGATGGTCCGCATGGCTACGTCTCGGCCAGCTGGTATCCGGACAAGGAACCCGCTGCGCGGGTACCCACCTGGAACTACGCCGCCGCCGAGCTGCGTGGCCAGCTGCAGACCTTCGACGATACCGAGGCGCTGGCCAACCTGGTCGGCGCGATCAGCGACCGCTTCGAAGCCAGTGTCGGCCAGGCCTGGCAGTTCGATACCACGCGTGCCGAACATGGCCCGGAGCTGCGCGCCATCGTCGGCTTCCGCTTGCAGGTCGAACAGGTGCAGCTGAAGCTCAAGCTGAGCCAGAACCATCCCGATGCGAACCAGCGCGCGGTGATCGCCGAACTGGAACAGCTGGGCACCCCCGCTTCCACCGAGTTGGCGCAGTGGATGCGCTGGCACCGCGAACAGGCCGCCCGCAGCGACTGAACGCCCCAGATTCCCGCGACGACGCAGCCGGACGGCTGCGGCGAGCCCCCACCCGACGCCAGGGACCCATACATGAAAGACATCCACAAGCTGCTGCAGAACAACCGCGACTGGGCCGACCGGATCGAGAAGGAAGACCCCGAGTTCTTCCACCAGCTCGCCAAGCAGCAGCACCCCGAATACCTGTGGATCGGCTGTTCCGATTCGCGCGTGCCGGCCAACCAGATCATCGGCATGGCCCCGGGTGAAGTGTTCGTGCACCGCAACGTCGCCAACGTGGTCGCCCACACCGATCTGAACTGCCTGAGCGTGGTGCAGTACGCGGTGGACCAGCTGAAGGTGAAGCACATCCTGATCGTCGGCCACTACGGCTGCGGCGGCGTGCATGCCTGCCTGCACAACACCCGCGTCGGCCTGGCCGACAACTGGCTGCGCCACGTTGGCGACGTGATGCAGAAGCACACCGGCATCCTCGATGCGATCGAGACCGACGAGCTCAAGCACGCACGCCTGTGCGAACTGAACGTGATCGAGCAGGTGGCCAACCTGTGCCGCTCGACCATCGTGCAGGACGCCTGGGCCCGCGGCCAGAAGCTGATGGTGCACGGCTGGGTCTACAGCCTGAAGGACGGACGCGTGCGCGAGATGGGCATCGACGTCGGTTCGCAGGAAGAGCTGCAGCCCGCCTATGAAAAGGCCCTGTCCTACGTCCCGCGCAAGGGCAAGCGCGACTGATCCCTTACGGATGACCACCATGCTCGCTTCGCCGATCAACCTGCACGCCTGGATCGAAGACAACCGCCACCTGCTGAAGCCGCCGGTGGGCAACAAGATGATCGACAACGGCGACTTCATCGTGATGGTGGTGGGCGGGCCGAACTCGCGTACCGACTTCCACTACGACGAAGGCCCGGAGTGGTTCTACCAGCTCGAAGGCGAGATGGTGCTGAAGGTGCAGGAAGACGGCGCGGTGCGCGACATTCCGATCCGCGCCGGCGAGATCTTCCTGCTGCCGGCAAAGGTTCCGCACTCGCCGCGGCGCCCGCCCGGTGGCATCGGTCTGGTGGTCGAGCGCAAGCGCCTGCCGCACGAGATGGACGGCGTGATCTGGCACTGCGAGCGCTGCAACCACAAGCTGCACGAAGAGTACTTCCCGCTGCAGAACATCGAAACCGACCTGCCCAAGGTGTTTGCGCGCTATCACGCCAGCCTGGAACTGCGTACCTGCAGCGAGTGCGGGCACGTGGACCCGCTGCCGGCGCCAGCGGTCGGCTGAGCCTCGAACGGTAGTCGCCCACCCTGGTGGGCGCATGCTCGCCCCCGCTCTGGTAGTTGCCCACCTTGGTGGGCGCTTGCTTGTACGTGCGCCAACCAAGGTTGGCGACAACCGGGCCATGCGGCGCTGGTGCCGGGTCGGCTGCTACCGGGCCCTGGCCCAGGCGCTACACTGGCGGTCCCGTTGCAGCCTGTTGCCCGACCATGTCCGACCTGCTCAGCCGCACCCACGCCATTGCCCTGGACGCCGCCGATCCGCTGCGCCCGCTGCGCAATGAATTCCTGATTCCGCGCCATGGCGGCGGCGAGCAGACCTACTTCGTCGGCAACTCGCTGGGCCTGCAGCCGCGTGGCGCGCAGGCGGCCGTGCAGGAAGTGATGAAGCAGTGGGGCGAGCTGGCGGTGGAAGGCCACTTCACCGGCCCGACGCAGTGGCTGTCCTACCACCGCCTGGTGAGCGCGCAGCTGGCCCGCGTGGTCGGTGCGCTGCCCAGCGAGGTAGTTGCAATGAACACGCTGAGCGTGAACCTGCACCTGATGATGGTCAGCTTCTACCGGCCCACGGCCGAGCGCCCGGTGATCCTGATGGAAGCCGGCGCATTCCCGACTGATCGCCACGCGGTGGAAGCACAGATCCGCTTCCATGGCTTCGACCCGGCCGAGTGCCTGGTGGAAGTGCAGCCGGACGAGGCCAACGGAACGATTTCACTGACCGCGATCGAGCATGCCATCGCCGAGCACGGTTCACGCCTGGCGCTGGTGCTGTGGCCCGGCGTGCAGTACCGCACCGGCCAAGCCTTCGACCTCGATGCGATCACCCGCGCCGCACGTCTGCAGGGCGCGCGTATCGGCTTCGACCTGGCACACTCGGTCGGCAACCTGCCGCTGCGCCTGCATGACGTGGCCCCTGATTTCGCCGTGTGGTGCCACTACAAGTACCTCAACAGCGGCCCGGGCGCGGTTGCCGGCGCCTTCGTCCACGAGCGCCATCACCGCGACACCAGCCTGCCGCGCTTTGCCGGCTGGTGGGGCCATGAGGAATCCACCCGCTTCCAGATGGCGCCGCAGTTCACCCCGGCCATCGGTGCCGAAGGCTGGCAGCTGAGCAATCCGCCAATCCTCGGCCTGGCGCCGCTGCGCGCCTCGCTGGACCTGTTCGAGCGCGCCGGCATGGAGGCGCTGCGCAGCAAGTCGCTGGCACTGACCGGCATGCTCGAAGCACTGGTGCGCGCACGCCTGTCCGGCGTGCTCGACATCATCACCCCGGCCGAGCCGCAGCGCCGTGGCTGCCAGCTGTCATTGCGCGTGATCGGTGGCCGCGAGCGCGGCCGTGCGCTGTTCGAGCATCTGCGCGGCATCGGTGTGCTCGGCGACTGGCGCGAGCCCGACGTGATCCGCATCTCGCCCACCCCGCTCTACAACCGCTACCTGGACGTGCACCACTTCGTCGAGGAAGTGGAAGCCTGGGCCGGCCTCTAAGCCGGCCCCTCCCCTACTGCTGGACAGTTCGTTGATCGCACACGCTTCCCGCTCGTTGAGCATTATCGGTGCCGGCCTTGCCGGGTCCCTGCTGGCCATCCTGCTGTCACGCCAGGGCTGGCGCATCACCTTGTACGAACGCCGCGGCGATCCACGCGTGGCCGACTACGAGAGCGGCCGCTCGATCAACCTGGCATTGGCCGAGCGTGGGCGCAACGCACTGCGTCAGGCGGGCGTGGAAGACGAGGTGATGGCGCGCGCGGTGATGATGCGCGGGCGCATGGTGCACCCGCGCGAGGGCGAACCGCAGCTGCAGCGCTATGGCCGCGACGACAGCGAAGTGATCTGGTCGATCCACCGCAGCGACCTGAACACCACGCTGCTGGAGCTGGCCGAACAGGCCGGCGCCACCGTGCACTTCCATCGCCGCCTGCACACCGTCGATTTCGATGCGGGTTACGCACGCTTCATCGATGACCGTGACGACAGCCCGCACGACATCCGTTTCGACACCCTGATCGGTGCCGACGGTGCCGGTTCGGCACTGCGTGCGGCGATGAACCGGCGCGCGCCGCTGGGTGAGGACATCGCCTTCCTCGACCACTCCTACAAGGAGCTGGAGATCCCGCCGGCTGCCGATGGCAGCTTCCGCATCGAGCGCAATGCACTGCACATCTGGCCGCGCGGCCACTACATGTGCATCGCCCTGCCCAACCATGAAGGCACCTTCACCGTCACTCTGTTCCTGCCCAACCAGGGCGACCCCAGCTTCGCCACGGTCAACACCGGCGCACAGGCCGAGGCGCTGTTCGCGCGCGAGTTCGCCGACACCCTGCCGTTGATCCTGAACCTGCGCGCGGACTGGGAGCAGCATCCGCCGGGCCTGCTTGGCACGCTCACTCTGGAACGCTGGCACCAGCAGGGCCGCGCCGTGCTGATCGGCGACGCCGCGCATGCGATGGTGCCGTTCCATGGCCAGGGTATGAACTGCGCGTTCGAGGACTGCGTTGCGCTGGCCCGTCACCTGATGGAGGCCGATGATCTGGAAGGCGCGTTTGCCGCGTTCGAAGCCGAGCGCAAGCCAAATGCGCGCGCAATCCAGCAGATGGCGCTGGAGAACTACCTGGAGATGCGCGACCGCGTGGCCGATCCCGCCTTCCTGCTGCAGCGCGAGCTGGAACAGGAACTGCAGCGGCGCTGGCCGACCCGCTTCGTACCGCACTACACGATGGTCACTTTCCTGCACACGCCGTACGCCGAGGCGCTGCGCCGCACCGAACTGCAGCGCGACATGCTGGTGGCCGCCACCGCCGGTCACGATTCACTGGACAACATCGACTGGACCGCACTGGAAGCACAGATCCACGCCCAGCTACCGGTCCTGGAGGGCGCGCACTGATGGCTGACAGCTTCCTGTTCTACGACCTGGAAACCTTCGGCCAGGACCCGCGGCGCACGCGCATCTCGCAGTACGCCGCGATCCGTACCGACGCCGATCTCAACGAAATCGACACGCCGGTCAGTTTCTTCGTGCGCCCGGCCGATGACCTGCTGCCCTCGCCGATGGCCACCCTGGTCACCGGCATCACCCCGCAGCAGGCACTGGCCGAGGGCATCAGCGAAGCCGAGGCCTTCGATCGCATCAACGAGCAGCTGTCGCGCCCCGGCACCTGTGCGCTGGGCTACAACACGCTGCGCTTCGACGATGAGTTCGTCCGCTACGGCCTGTTCCGCAACTTCCACGACCCGTACGAACGCGAGTGGCGCAACGGCAATTCGCGCTGGGACCTGCTGGACATGCTGCGGCTGATGCGCGCGATGCGCCCGGACGGCATCCAGTGGCCGCTGCGCGAGGATGGCGCCACCTCGTTCAAGCTCGAGCACCTGGCCGAGGCCAACAACGTGCGCGAAGGCGATGCGCACGAAGCGCTGTCCGACGTACGCGCCACCATCGGCATGGCACGCCTGTTCAAGCAGTCGCAGCCACGGCTGTGGGAGTACGCGCTGAAGCTGCGCGACAAACGCTTCGTCGGCAGCCTGCTGGACGTGGCCGCGATGAAGCCGGTACTGCACATTTCCATGCGCTACCCGGCCAGTCGCCTGTGCGCGGCCCCGGTGCTGCCGCTGGCCGCGCACCCGACCATCAACAACCGGGTGATCGTGTTCGACCTGGAAGGCGAGATCGACGATCTGCTGGAACTGCCGGCCGAGGTGATCGCGCAGCGCCTGTACATGCGCGCCAGCGAACTGCCCGAAGGCGTGGCGCGGGTGCCGCTGAAGGAAGTGCACCTGAACAAGGTGCCCGCGCTGATCGCCTGGAACCACCTGCGCGCCGATGACCACGCGCGCCTCGGCCTGGACGTGGCCGCGATCGAGGCCAAGGTGGAACGCCTGCGCGCGTTCGCCCCGCAGCTGGCCGAGAAGGCCCGGCAGGTCTACAACCAGCCCCGCGCCGCCACCGTGGCCGATGTCGATGCCTCGCTCTACGACGGCTTCCTCGGCAATGGCGACAAGCCGCTGCTTGCGCTGGCACGCACCACCGCGCCGGAGCAGCTGGCCGCGCTGGAAGGCCGCTTCCGCGACCCGCGCCTGCCGGAGCTGCTGTTCCGCTACCGCGCGCGCAATCATCCCGACAGCCTCGCACCGGCTGAACGCCAGCGCTGGCAGGATTACCGCCGCCAGCGCCTGCTCGGAGACGGCGGGCTGGGCGAACTCAACCTGCCCCAGTACCAGCAGCAGCTCGATGCACTGGCCGCCGAAGCGCCCGAAGATGCGCGGCGCCAGGCCCTGCTGCAATCGCTGCGCGACTGGGGCCAGCACCTGCAGGAGACCTTGTGAGTACCTATTTCTCGGACGCCAGCTTCAAGTTCCTGCGCAGCCTGGCGCGGCATAACGACAAGGCATGGTTCAACGACCACCGCCAGCAGTACGAAGACCACGTGCGGCAGCCGTTCCTGCGCCTGCTGGGCGACCTGCAGCCGGCGCTGGCCGAGGTCAGCGACCACTTCCGCGCCGATACCCGCGGCGTCGGCGGCTCGCTGTTCCGCATCCATCGCGACGCGCGCTTCTCCAACGACAAATCCCCGTACAAGACCTGGCAGGGTGCACGCCTGTTCCATGAGCGCCGCCGCGAGGTGGCCGCGCCCTCGTTCTACATGCACCTGCAGCCAGGCGAGAGCTTCGTCGGTGCCGGCCTGTGGCATCCGGAACCGGAGACCCAGCGCCGCGTGCGCCATTTCATTCTCGACAACCCCGGCAGCTGGAAGGCCGCAGCGCATGCACCGGCCCTGCGCAAGCGCTTCGACTTCGAAGAGAGCGAGAAGCTGGTGCGTCCGCCGCGCGGCTTCCCGGCCGACTTCGAATTCATCGACGACCTCAAGCACCGCAACTGGGTGATGTGGCGCTCGCTGGACGACGCCACCATGACCGGCCCGCGCCTGCTGTCCACGCTGGGCAAGGACCTGGCCGCGCTCGGCCCGTTCGTCGACTACCTGTGCGCGGCGCTGGACCTGGAATTCTGATGCCGTTGGCACAGCAACGCCGCACGCTGGGCCGCACCGGCCTGGCGGTTTCGCCGGTGGGCCTTGGCTGCTCCGGCTTCTGGGGGCATCGCCGCTTCCCGGAACAGTCGGCCGCGCACGTGGTCGAGCATGCACTGGCACAGGGCGTGAACCTGTTGGACACCGGCCACAACTATTCCGGTTTCCACGCCGAGCCGCGGCTGGGCCGCATCCTGCGCCCGTTGCTGAAGCGATACCCGCGCGAGTCGCTGGTGATTTCCAGCAAAGGCGGCACGCTGACCGGCCAGGCCGGCGTCAGCGGCGCCGAGCAACGCAATTTCTCGCCGGCAGCCATCACTGCCAGCTGCGAGGCCTCGCTGCGCAACCTCGGCCTGGATTACCTGGATATCTACCAGCTGCACGGTGCCAGCCAGCACGACATCAACGATGACCTGCTGGCCGCGCTGCAACGCCTGCGCGAACGCGGGCTGATCCGGCACACCGGCATCAATACGCACACGGCATCGACCCTGCGCTGGATGATCGACCATCCCACGCTGTTCGACGTGGTGCTTCTGGACTACAACGCCCTGCAGCAGGACCGTGAACCCCTCATCGACCAGTTGCACGCGGTGGGCATCGGCGTACTGGCCGGCACCGTGCTGGCGCAGGGCCATCTGCTGCCACCACGCCCGCGCCTGCCACGACCGGCGGATGCCTGGTACCTGGCCAGGGCCTGGCTCAAACCGAGCAGCCGTCAACTGATGCGCAGCGCACGCAACATGCGGAAGGCACTCGCCGCCATCCGCAGCCAGCGCCCGGCCCAGACCGCGTTTGCCTACGCCCTGGGCCATCCCGGCGTGGCCAGTGGCATCCTGGGCACCACCCGCACCGGCAGCCTGGACGAGGTACTGGCGACGCGGCTTGAGGCACTGACCGCAGCCGAACGCCAGCAGCTGGTGGACGCCTTCGGTGATGGCCGCGGATCTCCCAGTCATTGAGTCTTCACCCCATGCTGCTGCGGTTGCGGCAGTCTGGGCGGCATGAAGAAACTCACCGCACTCGTTGGGCTGCTGGTCCTGGCCTTGGCCGCCTGGTGGTTCGGCGGCCCGTACATGACCGTCAATGGCCTGTCCAAGGCCATTGAGCAACGCGACACCGCGCGCCTGGAGCGTTACGTCGATTTCCCGCGCGTGCGCAGCAGCCTGCGCGCGCAGCTCAATGACTATCTGGTGCGCCAAGCCGGCCCGGATGTGGCGGCCAGCCCGTTCGGTGCCCTGCTGTACGGGCTGGGCGACCAGCTTGGTGGTGCCGCGGTGGACACCATGGTGACCCCGACCGGGATCGGCGCGATGCTGCAGGGCCACGTGCTGTGGAAGCGTGGCCGCAATGAACTGCAGGGCGGCGATGCCTTCGGCGCGACCGAACCCGCACGGCCGCTGAAGCATGCCGAACATCATTTCGAAGCGCTGGACCGCTTCGTGATCGATGTCGATCGCGGCCCCGGCCAGCCGCCGATGAAGGTGGTGCTGGAACCGCAGGGCCTGCGCTGGAGGGTGGTGGACCTGCAGCTGGGGATGTCGGGCAGCCCGTGACCGGACCCGTGGCCTGACGGCAATGCCAACCAAGGTTGGCGACTACCGGGGTACAGCGCTCTGGTAGATGCCCACCTTGGTGGGCACGGATGCATGGCAGTGCCAACCAACGGTTGGCACCCACCCGTCGTGGCCTCAGCTCTCGTTGGCAACGCCATGCGGCACATGGCCGGCGGCCACATGCTCTCGGGCACTGTCGATGTTGTGCTGCGAATCATCGAAGAAGATGTCGGCGCCGAACGCCTGCAGGAACGGGCCCTTGTGGCGGCCACCGAGGAACAGCGCTTCGTCCAGGCGCACACCCCACTCACGCAGGGTGCGGATCACCCGTTCGTGCGCAGGTGCCGAACGCGCGGTCACCAGTGCGGTGCGGATCGGTGCACTGTCTCCGGCCGGGAACACTTCCTGCAGCGTGTGCAGCGCCGACAGGAAGCCACGGAACGGCCCGCCGCTGAGCGGCTCTCGGGCGCGCTCGCGTTCGTGGCGGCCAAAGGCTTCCACGCCCTGCTCGCGCGAAATGCGCTCACTCTCGTCGCCGAAGATCACCGCGTCACCGTCAAAGGCGATGCGCAGCTGGCCGGCCGGGCGACCGGTATCGATCTGGTCGGCCGCCGCAGCGGCGGTCTCGCCCGGCGGCTTGGGCAGGATGGTCGCCGCCGCGATGCCATGGCGCAGCGCGCTGCGCACCGATTCCGGGTTGGCCGACAGGAACAGGTCGGTGCCGAATGGCTTCACGTACGGCCAGGTCGGCTCGCCGGCGGTGAACGTTGCGCGGATGATGCCCAGGCCGTAGTGCTGGATCGAATTGAAGATGCGCAGGCCGGTATCGGCCGAATTGCGCGACAGCAGGATCACCTCGACCCGCGGGTTCTCCGGGCTGGCGCCCTGATTCAGCGCCAGCAACTTGCGCACCACCGGGAAGGCCACGCCGGGCCCGAGGATATCGTCCTCGTGCTGGCGCTGGAATTCGGCATAGGCCGCCACGCCATCGCTCTCGAACAGCGCATGGCTTTCCTCGAGGTCGAACAGGGCGCGCGAGGTCACCGCGACGGTCAGCAAACGGGGGGAGTTGTCGCCCATCGGTGGGGGTCCTTCAAGCGGTCGGCGGGGCCGGCCGCCTATTGTCGTCAAAAAACGAACTGTTCGCTCAGGATCCGGTCTTCCAGGTTGTGCTCCGGGTCGAACAGCAGGGTCACGCGGCGGTCCTTCGACTCGCGGATGGTCACCTCGACCACGTCGCGGGTCTCGTGCGAATCCGCTGTAACGCTGACCGGGCGCTTGTACGGATCAAGCACGCGGAAACGCACCTCGGTGTCGGCCTTGAGGATCGCCCCGCGCCAGCGTCGCGGCCGGTAAGGGGCCAGCGGCGTCAGCGCGATGGTATGCGAGCCCAGCGGCAGCACCGGTCCGTGCGCGGAATAGTTGTAGGCGGTACTGCCTGCCGGCGTGGCCACCAGCACGCCGTCTCCGATCAGTTCGGCCACACGTTCCTGGCCGTTGAGGTCGATGCCGATATGCGCCGCCTGCCGGGTCTGGCGCAGCAGCGACACATCGTTGTAGGCCAGCGAACCGGTACTGGTGCCCGACTCGGTCAGCGCCACCATTTCCAGCGGGCGCAGGTTGGCCGGTTCGGCACGGGCAATGCGGGCCTGCACGTCGTCGTCGCCGCGGTACTGGTTCATCAGGAAGCCGACGGTGCCCAGTTTCATGCCGAACACCGGCTTTCCCAGGTGCCCGTGCCGATGCAGGGTCTGCAGCATGAAACCGTCGCCGCCCAGCGGGCACAGCACGTCCGCCTGCTCCGGCGCGTGATCGCCATAGCGCGAGACCATCGCGGCGCGGGCCATCTGCGCGGGCTCGGTGGTGCTGGCCAGGAAAGCGATGCGGGGGGTGTCGCTCATCGGTGGATCCGGGGGGGACTGGTGAAGAGCATAACCGAGCGCCGGGGGGTGGACCGCGCGGGGCGGATGACCGGCATATCCGCCGGGACACGCCGTAAACCCGTCCCTGGGGGCTCGATCGCGCCATCCATGGCGCTCACGGTCCCGGCGGATATGCCGGTCATCCACCTGACAGGTCGACGGCCGGCGTCGGGTCAGTGATCGCAGAAAAACAGGCAGAAACAGAACGGCCCCGCTTTCGCGGGGCCGTTCCTCCAACTGCTGCAGATCAGGAGCCCCCCTGAGTCAGGGGGGCGCGCCAACGGCGCGGGGGTCTGGGAGCATGGTTGGCATGGGGCCCACGGTTTGCAGAGCAAACCGTGGGGCGTCAGCGCGAATGCGCTTACGCACCATGCGCGGCCAGCTGGCCCAGGCGCTGGACGGCGACCGAGACGGTCGGGTAGTCCAGGGTCTTCTGCTCGGCCAGTTCGGCCAGCATCGCCAGGGTGAAGCGCAGGCTGTTGTCGTCGCGACCCATCCAGGCCGCCACCTTGGCTTCAGCACTGCTGCCCTTGGTGCCCAGCACCTGGCCCGCCAGGTTGCGGTGGTTGGCGGCCAGCTCGTCACGCAGCACGCCACGTGCCACGGCGTGCCAACGGCCATTGACCTCCAGCGCGTCGACCTGCTCGAACAGCCATGGCAGCTGCAGGGCATCGCCCAGGCGGAAGTGGACCTTGGACACGTCCACCGGCTTCAGCTTGCGGGTACGGGCCAGTTCGATGATGTCGAACGCTGGCTCCAGGAAGTGCAGTTCGGCCAGCTGCTGTGCCAGCGCGGACGGCAGGCCCTTTTCCTTCCACTCGGCCACCAGGGCTTCGTAGGTCGGACGCTGCGAATCCGGCAGCACACCCGAAGCAACGCGGATGTCGTTGAACGGACCCTGGTAGCGGTTGACCGCTTCGGTGATGCCCGGCATCGCGCCCGGGCGCGACAGCAGCCAGCGCACGAACGAGCGCTGCAGCTTCCAGATCACTTCCAGTGCATCGATCTGCACCGACTCCGGCACCTTGCCGTCGAGGGCATCGATCTGCGCCCACAGCGCGCGTGCATCCAGCGTTTCACGGCTGATGGTGTAGGCCTTGGCGACCTCGGCGATGGAACGACCGGTGTCTTCCTGCATGCGCATCAGGAAGGTGGCGCCCATGCGGTTGATGGTCTGGTTGGTCACGGCCGTGGCGATGATTTCGCGCTTCAGGCGGTGACGCTCCATTGCGTCGGCGTACTTCTTCTGCAGCGGGGTCGGGAAGTAGCGCTGCAGCTCCTTGGACAGGTACGGATCTTCCGGAATGTCCGAATCCAGCAGCTGGGCGAACGCCACCAGCTTGGAGTAGGACAGCAGCACCGACAGCTCCGGACGGGTCAGGCCCTGGCCGCGTGCCTTGCGCTGCGACAGCTCGGCATCGGACGGCAGGAACTCGATCTGGCGATCAAGCAGGCCCTGCTGCTCCAGGGTACGGATGAAGTGCTGCTTGGAACCCAGGCGCTTGACCGCCATCCGCTCCATCAGGCTCAGCGCCTGGTTCTGGCGGTAGTTGTCGTTGAGCACCAGCTCGGCGACTTCATCGGTCATCGAAGCCAGCAGCTTGTTGCGCTGCTCGACGGTCAGCTTCTTGGCCCGCACCACATCGTTGAGCAGGATCTTGATGTTGACTTCGTGGTCGGAGGTGTCGACACCGGCCGAGTTGTCGATGAAGTCGGTGTTGAGCAGCACGCCGGCCTGGGCGGCTTCGATGCGGCCCAGCTGGGTCATGCCCAGGTTGCCGCCCTCGCCCACCACCTTGCAGCGCAGCTCGCCACCGTTCACGCGCAGCGCGTTGTTGGCGCGGTCGCCGACATCGCTGTGCTGCTCGCTGGCGGCCTTGACGTAGGTACCAATGCCGCCGTTCCACAGCAGGTCGACCGGCGCCTTCAGGATCGCGCTCATCAGGTCGTTCGGCGACAGCGCCTTGACGTTCTCGTCCAGGCCCAGCACTTCACGCACCTGAGGGGTGATCTCGATCGACTTCAGGCTGCGCGGGTACACGCCGCCGCCGTTGCTGATCAGCTTGGCATCGTAGTCCGCCCAGCTCGAACGCGGCACGGTGAACAGGCGCTCACGTTCGACGAACGTGGTGGCTGCATCCGGGTTCGGGTCCAGGAAGATGTGGCGGTGATCGAACGCGGCGACCAGGCGGATGTGGCGCGACAGCAGCATGCCGTTGCCGAACACGTCGCCGGACATGTCGCCGACGCCGACTGCGGTGAAGTCCTGGCTCTGGCTGTCACGGCCCAGCGCACGGAAGTGGCGCTTGACCGACTCCCACGCACCGCGTGCGGTGATGCCCATGCCCTTGTGGTCGTAACCCACCGAACCACCAGAGGCGAACGCATCGCCCATCCAGAAGCCGTGCGCGATGGCCAGGCCGTTGGCAATGTCGGAGAAGGTCGCGGTGCCCTTGTCGGCAGCCACCACCAGGTACGGATCGTCCATGTCGTGGCGCACGACATCCACCGGCGGCACGATCTTGTTGTTGACGATGTTGTCGGTGATGTCCAGCAGGCCCTGGATGAACAGCTTGTAGCAGGCCACGCCGTTGGCGAAGATCGCGTCGCGGTCGCCGTTCACCGGCGGGGTCTTGGCGAAGAAGCCGCCCTTCGCGCCGACCGGCACGATGACGGTGTTCTTGACCATCTGCGCCTTGACCAGGCCCAGTACTTCGGTACGGAAGTCTTCGCGACGGTCCGACCAGCGCAGGCCACCACGGGCGACCGCGCCGAAGCGCAGGTGGGTACCTTCCACGCGCGGGCCGTAGACGAAGATTTCGCGGTACGGGCGCGGCTTCGGCAGGTCCGGCACCAGCGCCGAATCGAACTTGAAGCTGATGACATGGCCGTGCTGGCCGTTGGCATCGGTCTGGTAGTAGCTGGTACGCAGGGTCGCGTCGATCACGCCCATGAACGAGCGCAGGATGCGGTCCTCGTCCAGGCTGGACACGCGGTCCATCAGCTTCAGCAGCGCATCGCGCGCGGCCTGCATCTGCGCGTCGCGGTCACCCTTGCGGGCGTCGACCACGGTCTTGAGCACCTTCAGGGTGGCGTCGTCGCCAGCAGCCAGCACATCGAAGTGGGCCTTCAGCTGGGCCTGGCCGGCGGCGATATCGTCCTTGCTCTCATGGCCGGTAGCCGGATCGAAGCGGGCTTCGAACAGCTCGACCAGCAGGCGGGCCAGCAGCGGGTAGCGCGCGAAGGTGCCTTCCACGTAGGCCTGCGAGAACGGCACGCCGGTCTGCAGCAGGTACTTGCAGTAGCCACGCAGCATGGCGACCTGGCGCCAGTGCAGGCCGGCAGCCAGCACCAGGCGGTTGAAGCCGTCGTTCTCGGCATCGCCGTGCCAGACGCGGGCGAAGGTCTCGCCGAAGGCTTCATCGACGCTGGCGGCATCGATCGCGCCGGCGGTCGACTCGACCTCGAAGTCCTGCACGTACACCGGCGCGTTGTCGACCGACAGGCGGTACGGGCGCTCGGCGATCACGCGCAGGCCCATGTTTTCCATCATCGGCAGCGCGTCCGACAGCGGAATGTCGTCCAGCTGGCGATACAGCTTCAGGCGCAGGCCATCGCCGCTTTCGCGCGGCACTGCCTGCAGGCTCAGGCGCAGGTCGTCCGGGCCGGTCAGGGCATCGAGCTGGCTGACATCGTTGGCGGCAACGGCGGTGCTGTTGTCTTCGATGTAGCCGGCCGGCAGTGCCTTGCCAATGCGGGCAGCGATGCGCAGGCCTTCGGTTTCGCCGTGGCGGGTCACCAGCGCTTCGCGCAGGTCGTCCTGCCAGTTGCGCAGCACCTGGGCCAGCTTCTGCTCCAGTTCGGCGGTATCGACGTCCAGCATTTCGCCCGGCTTCGGGCGCACGATCAGGTGCACCTGGGCCAGCGGCGATTCGCCCAGCACCACCGAGCTGTCCACGTACTCGCCGTGCAGCGCGTCCTTCAGCATCGCTTCGATGCGCAGGCGCACGTCGGTGTTGAAGCGCTCACGCGGCAGGTAGACAAGCGCGGAGATGAAACGGCTGTACTTGTCACGGCGCAGGAACAGGCGGCTGCGCACGCGCTCCTGCAGGCCCAGCACGCCCATGGCAGTGCGGAACAGTTCGTCCTCGCTGGACTGGAACAGTTCTTCGCGCGGCAGGGTTTCCAGGATGTGGCGCAGGGCCTTGCCGCTGTGGCTGGCCGAGGCCAGGCCCGACTGCTTCATCACGTGCTCGTGGCGCTGGCGAACCAGCGGGATTTCCCACGGGCGACGGTTGTAGGCGCTGGAGGTGAACAGGCCAAGGAAGCGCTGCTCGCCGATGATCTTGCCCTTGGCGTCGAATTCCAGCACGCCGATGTAGTCCATGTAGCCGGCGCGGTGCACGCGCGAACGGGCATTGGTCTTGGTCAGGATCAGCGCGTCCTTCAGCCCGGACGTGGTGTTCAGGCCCTGCGCGGCCAGGGTCTTGACCGGACGGGCGGCGGACTTGTCCTTGCCGCGCATCAGGCCCAGGCCGGTGTCGTTCAGCGGCGCCAGCACCTCTTCCTTGCCCTGCTTCTCGACGCGGTACTCGCGGTAGCCGAAGAAGGTGAAGTGGTTGTCGGCGGCCCAGCGCAGGAATTCCTGTGCTTCCTTGCGCGACGCGTCGTCGACCGGCAGCTGGCGGCTGCCCAGGTCGTCGGCCAGCGCCAGTGCCTTGTCCTTCATCGGCTGCCAGTCGCGCACGATCGCACGCACTTCGTCCAGCGCCTTGCTGATGGCCTGCTCGATGGCCGCCATGGCTTCGGCCGGCTGGCGGTCGATCTCCAGCAGCATCACCGACTCGGCATCACCCTCGCCGACCTTGACCAGCTTGCCGGCCTTGTCGCGGGTGAAGCGCAGCACCGGGTGGCCCAACACGTGAACACCCACGCCCTGTTCGGCCAGCGACATGGTGACGGTGTCGACCAGGAACGGCATGTCGTCGTTGACGATCTGCAGCACGGTGTGCGGCGATTCCCAACCGTTGGCCTTCGCGGTCGGATTGAACACGCGGACGTTGGCCTTGCCGGCCTTGCGGGCACGGGCGAATTCCAGCGTCTCAGCCGCGAGAGCGGCCCACTCTTCAGCGCTGTGGTGCGGGAACTCGTCCGACTCCATGCGCTTGTAGAAGTCAGTGGCGAAGGCCACCGCTTCGGCCTGTGCGGCCGCGGGGTAACGCTTGCGCAATGCCGTGTACACCGGCTCCAGGGAGAAACCAGCGGTCACTGCGACCTCCGACTCTGCTGGTTTGGTCTTGTTTTTCACGGTCTTGGCTGCGGTTTTTTGCGGTTTCATGGCAGAGCGATGCGCTTGCTCAGTTGGGAAAATGAAATTGTAGCCCTACCGCACGAAAAGGCCTTGCTGCAGGACGGAATAAGTAGATTCGGGTTTGCTGCGGTTTAGACGCCTATTCAGTTCGCACCGGTATGGTGCTGGTGCGCGCTTCAGCACTGCCGACAGGATCGGCAAAGCGTGTTACCGGAAGACACACGCGGCGACGCCGATTCGATTCCACAATCCTGAACTGGACGGTATAGTCCACCGCGTGAACCCGGCCTACCTCCCCGTTGCCCTCGACGCACGCGATGAGCGCGTGTTCGATGCCGTGCGCGAGCTGCTGGCCCAGCAGGGCATGCAGATGAGCATGGACGCGGTGGCCCAGCATGCCGGCTGCTCCAAGCAGACCCTGTACTCGCGCTACGGCAACAAGCAGGAACTGCTGCGCCGGGTGATGCAGCGCCATGTCGGCCACGCTACCGGAGCCATGGTTCGTGCACTCCGCACTGACGACCTGCGTGCCAGCCTGCTCCAGTTCGCCACCGACTTCCTGGAGCATTTCAACCAACCGCACGTAGGGCAGGCCTGTCGGCTGATCGCCGCCGACGCGGCCCAGTTTCCCGAAGAGGCGCGTACGCTGTACCGGCATGGCGCCGGCGCGCTGACGCTTCATCTTGCTGAATGGATTGAAACCGTTTGCATGCGTGGCCAGCTCCGGCATGACGACCCGCACTTCATGGCCGAACTGCTGCTGAGCATGATCGCCGGTCAGGATTTCGACAAACAGCGTTTCCATACCCCCCATCGTGATGACGCGCAGCTGCGTCGGCGCTGGGCAGAGTTCTCCGTCGACAGCTTCCTGCGCGCCTTCGCGCCTCAGCCGTCGCCGGCCCCGTCTTCAAACCAACCCCGGAGTTCCTCCTGATGACCGCCCCACTCCGCACCCTTGCCCTGACGTGCGCCGTTGCTGTCGCGCTGGCTGCCTGCAAGAAGCCGGAACAGCAGACGCCCCCGCCGCCGGAGGTGGGCGTGATCGACGCCAAGCCGCAGACCCTGCCGCTGCAGCGTGAGCTGGTCGGCCGCCTGTCGCCGTTCCGCAGCGCCGACGTGCGTGCGCGCGTGCCGGGCGTACTGCTCAAGCGCGTCTACCAGGAAGGCTCGCAGGTCAAGCAGGGCCAGCCCCTGTTCCTGATCGACCCGGCGCCGCTGCGTGCTTCGCTCAATGCCTCCGAGGCCCAGCTGGCCTCGGCCCGCGCCACCTACGCCAATGCCAAGGTCGCCGCCGACCGCGCGCGTTCGCTGGCGCCGCAGCAGTTCGTCTCCAAGTCCGACCTGGACAACGCCGAATCGGCCGAGCGCACCGCGCTGGCCGCGGTCAAGCAGGCCGAAGCGGCGGTGACCTCTTCGCGCATCAGCCTGGGTTATACCGAAGTAACCGCGCCGATCAGCGGTGTGGCCAACAAGCAGCAGGTCACCGAAGGCGCGCTGGTCGGCCAGGGCGATGTGACCCTGCTGACCACCGTCGACCAGCTCGACCCGCTGTACGTGAACTTCTCGCTGAGCGTGGACGAGTTGACCCAGCTGCGCGCGCAGCAGGCCAAGGGTGCGCTGGCGCTGTCCGGTGACGGCAAGGCCACGGTCAACGTCAAGCTGGCCGACGGCAGCACCTACAGCGAGCCGGGCACGCTGGACTTCTCTTCGACCACGGTCGACCCGGCCACCGGCGCGGTGTCGCTGCGTGCGCTGCTGCCGAACCCGCAGCAGATCCTGCTGCCCGGCGCCTTCGTCAGCTTCCAGGCCAACCTCGGCGAGCGCAACAACGCCTACCTGGTGCCGCAGCAGGCGCTGCTGCGCGACACCACCGGCGGCTACGTGATGGTGGTCGGTGCCGACGGCAAGGTCGTGCGCAAGAACGTGAAGACCGATGGCGCGCAGAACGGCAACTGGCTGGTCAGCGACGGCCTGGCCGCCGGTGACAAGGTGATCGTGGCCGGCGTGCAGAAGGTCAAGGAAGGTGCACCGGCGGTTGCCAAGCCGTGGACCCCGGGGCAGGACGCCAACGGCAAGCCTGCCGCAGGCGGCGCCGCTCCGGCGGGCGCAGCACCGGCCGCAGGCAAGGCACCGGCCGACGCGGCCAAGCCCGAGCAGGCCGATGCGGCCAAGCCGGCCGCCAACGATTCGAACAAGCAGTAACGGGAACCTTCCGTCATGCCTAAATTTTTCATCGAACATCCAGTCTTCGCCTGGGTGGTTGCGATCCTGATCTCGCTCAGCGGCGTGATCGCGATCCTCAACCTGGGCGTGGAGTCCTATCCCAACATTGCCCCGCCGCAGGTCACCGTCTCGGCGACCTACCCGGGCGCCAGTGCGGACACCACCGAGAAATCGGTCACCCAGGTGATCGAGCAGCAGCTGACCGGTATCGATCACCTGCTGTACTTCAGCTCCTCGTCCGCCTCCAACGGCCGTGCGCAGATCACCCTGACCTTCGAGACCGGTACCGATCCGGACATCGCCCAGGTGCAGGTGCAGAACAAGGTCTCGCTGGCCACGCCACGCCTGCCTTCGGAAGTGACCCAGCAGGGCGTGGTGGTGGCCAAGGCCAACGCCGGCTTCCTGATGGTGATCGCGCTGCAGTCCGATACGCCGGCCATCAACCGTGACGCCCTGAACGACATCGTCGGTTCGCGCGTGCTCGATCAGGTCTCGCGTATTCCCGGCGTCGGCAGCACCCAGCAGTTCGGTTCCGAGTACGCCATGAACATCTGGCTCAACCCGGAGAAGATGCAGGGTTATGGCCTGTCGGCCAGCCAGGTGCTCGCCGCGGTGCGTGCGCAGAACGTGCAGTTCGCTGCCGGTGCGCTGGGTTCGGACCCGTCTCCGGAAGGCCAGCACTTCACCGCCACGGTCTCGGCCGAGGGCCGCTTCAGCTCGCCGCAGGAGTTCGAGAACATCATCCTGCGCGCCAACGCTGACGGCTCGCGCGTGCTGTTGAAGGACATCGCCCGCGTTGCCTTCGGTGCCAACAACTACGGTTTCGACACCCAGTACAACGGCAAGCCGACCGGTGCCTTCGCCATCCAGCTGCTGCCGGGCGCCAACGCCCTGAACGTGGCCGATGCGGTGCGTGCCAAGATGGACGAGCTGCAGCCCAGCTTCCCGTCCGGGGTGACCTGGTTCTCGCCGTACGACAGCACCACCTTCGTCAAGATCTCCATCCAGGAAGTGGTCAAGACGCTGTTTGAAGCAGTGTTCCTGGTGTTCCTGGTGATGCTGATCTTCCTGCAGAACTTCCGCGCCACCCTGATCCCGACCCTGGTCATCCCGGTGGCCCTGCTCGGCACCTTCCTGGGCATGTGGATGATCGGCTTCACGATCAACCAGCTGACCCTGTTCGCGATGGTGCTGGCGATCGGCATCGTGGTCGATGACGCGATCGTGGTGATCGAGAACGTCGAACGCATCATGACCGAGGAAGGCCTGGCGCCGAAGCCGGCCACGCAGAAGGCGATGACCCAGATCACCGGCGCGGTGGTGGCGATCACCGTCGTACTGGCCGCGGTGTTCATCCCGTCCGCCCTGCAGGGCGGCGCCGCCGGTGAGATCTACAAGCAGTTCGCGCTGACCATCGCCATCTCGATGGCGTTCTCGGCGTTCCTGGCTCTGGGCTTCACCCCGGCGCTGTGCGCGACCTTCCTCAAGCCGACGCACAACGACAACCCGAACATCATCTACCGCACCTTCAACAAGTACTACGACAAGATCAGCCATACCTATGTGGGGCACATCACTTCGGCGGTGCGCCATGCACCGCGCTGGATGATCCTGTTCGTGGTGCTGACCGCACTGTGCGGCTTCCTGTTCACCCGCATGCCGGGCAGCTTCCTGCCGGAAGAAGACCAGGGCTATGCGCTGGCGATCGTGCAGTTGCCGCCGGGCTCGACCAAGGGCCAGACCAACGAAGTGTTCGCGCAGATGCGTGGCATCCTGGAAAAGCAGGATGGCTATGAAGGCATGCTGCAGGTGGCCGGTTTCAGCTTCGTCGGTTCCGGCGAGAACGTGGGCATGGGCTTCATCCGCCTGAAGCCATGGGAGGAACGCAAGTTCACCGCGCCCGAGTTCATCCAGAACATGAACGGCGCGTTCTACGGCATCAAGGAAGCGCAGATCTTCGTGGTCAACCTGCCCACCGTGCAGGGCCTCGGCCAGTTCGGCGGCTTCGACATGTGGCTGCAGGACCGCAGCGGTGCCGGCTACGAGCAGCTGACCCAGGCGCGCAACATCCTGCTTGGCCAGGCTGCGCAGAAGCCCGATCATCTGGTGGGCGTACGCCCGAACGGCCTGGAAAACGCCCCGCAGCTGCAGCTGCATGTCGACCGCGTGCAGGCGCAGTCGATGGGCATGTCGGTGTCGGACGTGTACAGCACCATCCAGCTGATGCTGGCCCCGGTGTACGTGAACGACTTCTTCTACGAAGGCCGCATCAAGCGCGTGACCATGCAGGCCGATGGTCCGTACCGCACCGGCCAGGAATCGCTGAAGAGCTTCTACAGCCCCTCCAGCCTGACCAAGAACGCCGATGGCACCAGTTCGATGATCCCGCTCAATACGGTGGTCAAGTCCGAATGGGTGTCGGCACCGCCGTCGCTGAGCCGCTACAACGGCTACTCGGCGATCAACATCGTCGGCTCGCAGGCACCGGGCACCAGCTCGGGTGAGGCGATGCAGACCATGGAAGGCATCGTCAACGACGATCTGCCGGCTGGCTTCGGCTACGACTGGTCGGGCATGTCCTACCAGGAAATCCTGGCCGGCAACGCGGCGACGCTGCTGCTGGTGCTGTCGATCGTGGTGGTGTTCCTGTGCCTGGCCGCGTTGTATGAAAGCTGGTCGATCCCGGTAGCAGTGCTGCTGGTGGTGCCGCTGGGCGTGCTTGGCGCCCTCGGCCTGTCGATGCTGCGTGGCCTGCCGAACGATCTGTTCTTCAAGATCGGCCTGATCACCGTGATCGGCCTGGCCGCCAAGAACGCGATCCTGATCGTCGAGTTCGCGGTGGAACAGCGCGCAGCAGGCAAGACCCTGCGCGATGCCACCATCGAGGCGGCACGCCTGCGTTTCCGGCCGATCCTGATGACCTCGTTCGCGTTCATCATGGGCGTGATCCCGATGGCGATCTCCACCGGCGCCGGCGCCAATTCCCGCCACGCCATCGGCACCGGCGTGATCGGCGGCATGCTGTTCGCCACCCTGCTCGGCCTGCTGATGATCCCGGTGTTCTTCGTGGTCGTGCGCCGCATGCTGGGTGACAAGCTGGATGAGTCCTCCAAGGAATTCATGGAGCGCCAGCGCGACGCCGAAGCCGCGCACCGCCCGGATCGTTGATCCGGCGGTGGGTTGAAACGAAAAGGCCCCGGAGCGATCCGGGGCTTTTTCATTCGTGCCATGAAGCCGGTAGTCGCCAACCTTGGTTGGCGCCGCTGGATCCATGCCAACCAAGGTTGGCGCATGCCAAGCCGGCGTCTCAGCGCAGCAGTGCAACCACCACGCACACCACCACGAGGGCCAATGCAGCCCATTGCATCGGCACAAAGAAGAAATGATGGGGTGCAGCCATACCCTTCTGCCGGGGCGCACGGTTGAGCCACAGACCCAGCAATACGTTCACCGCTGCGCCGATGCCTGCACCCAACAGAACCTGGGGCAGCGGCGTGTTGCCCCTGGAGCCTTCATGCGGAAAGAAGTACGCCAGCAGCAGGATGGCTGCAATCGGCGTCACCAGCGTCATGAATCCCCAACCTCGATAGATCATCTTTGCAGACCGCGTAAAAGCCGGCTTGCATTGGACCAGATCGGGTATCGCTCGGCCAAGAAGACCGTGTATCCACGCATGGCGTGGATCTACTGGCCGCGCCGCCGTTGCAGCGGCGCGACCGGTCGAACTCAGCGCAGCCCGGTCTCGTTGCGGGCGATCACCAGGCGCTGGATTTCCGAGGTGCCCTCGTAGATCTCGGTGATCTTGGCATCACGGAAGTAGCGCTCCAGCGGCATTTCCTTCGAATATCCCATGCCGCCATGAATCTGCACGGCCTGATGGGTGATCCACATCGCCGCTTCCGAGGCCGTCAGCTTGGCCACCGCCGCTTCGGTGCTGAAGCGCTTGCCCTGGCCCTTCACCCACGCCGCGCGCAGGGTCAGCAGCAGCGCCGCGTCCAGCTTGCACTTCATGTCGGCGATCTTGGCCTGGGTCATCTGGAAGGTACCGATGGCCGCGCCGAACGCCTTGCGCTCCTTCACGTACTCCAGGGTCGCTTCATAGGCGGCACGAGCGATGCCGATGGCCTGCGAGGCGATACCGATGCGGCCAGCATCGAGCACGCTCATGGCGATCTTGAAGCCCTCGCCTTCCTGGCCCAGCACGTCTTCAGCCTGCGCCACGTAGTCGTTGAACTCGATCTCGCAGGTGGCCGAAGCGCGGATGCCGAGCTTCGGCTCCGTCTTGCCGCGACCGAAGCCCGCCTTGTCGGTATCGATGATGAAGGCGGTGATGCCGCGCGCGCCCTTGTCCGGCTCGCTCATTGCGAACAGCACGATGTACTTGGCCACCGGGCCGGAGGTGATCCAGCTCTTCTTGCCGTTGATGACGAAGGTGCCATCGGCCTGCTTCACCGCGCGGCAGCGCATGGCCGTGGCGTCCGAACCGGACTGCGGTTCGGTCAGCGCGAACGCGCCGATGGCCTCGCCTTCGGCGATGGCACGCACGTAGGTCTGCTTCTGTTCCTCGGTACCGTGGGTGAGGATGCCGTTGCAGAACAGCGAGTTGTTGACCGACATGATGGTCGAATGGGCTGCGTCGGCGGCGGCGACCTCCACCATCGCCAACACGTACGCCACCGGGTCCATGCCCGCGCCACCGTATTCGGTCGGCACTTCGATGCCCATCAGGCCGTTTTCGCCCAGCAGGCGGATGTTGTCCAGCGGGAACTCGCCGGTGCGGTCATGGTGCTCCGCGCTGGGGGCGATCTTTTCCTGCGCGATGCGCCGCGCCACGTCCTGCAGCATCAACTGCTCTTCAGTAAAGCTGAAATCCACAACACCCTCCCGGGTACATGAAGTTATGGGCCGCGCAGCGCGCGCCCAGGTGCCTCGATTGTACCGGGGCCCGCCAGTTTCCGTACGCCAGCGACTTGACCGCGGCAGGCCTTCTCAGTGAATATATCTCTATATCGCGATAGGTAGATATTTATGGATCTGGAAGATTGGTCGACCCGCCTCAAGGTGTTCGCCGATGCGACCCGCGTACGCCTGCTGGCGCTGCTGGAGCAGGAAGAGCTGACCGTGGCCGAACTGTCGGCGATCACCCGGCTGGCACAGCCGCGGGTGTCCACCCACCTGGCGCGCCTGAAGGAAGCCGGCCTGGTCCGCGACCGCCGTGCGGGCGTGTCGGCCTATTACCGCTTCGACGAGGCCCAGCTGGACCCGGCGCAGCGTGCATTGTGGCATGCCTTGAGCAATGGAAGCGACGACCCCTTGCTGCGGCAGGACGCTGAACGTGTCGCCGCCGTGCTGGCCCACCGTGCCTCCGACCAGAACTGGGCCGACAGCGTGGCCGGCGACATGGAGCGCCACTACTCTCCGGGCCGCACCTGGGAGGCGCTGGCGCGCACGGCGCTGCCGCTGCTGGAGACCGGCGACGTGCTGGACATCGCCTCCGGTGACGGCGTGCTGGCCGAACTCGTCGCCCCGCATGCCAAGCGCTACATCTGCATCGATACCAGCGCGCGCGTGGTTGCCGCCGCCAGCGAGCGCCTGCGCCGCCTGCCCAATGTGGAAGTGCGCGAGGGCGACATGCATGCGCTGCCGTTCAAGGACGGCAGCTTCGACCTGGTGGTGCTGATGCATGCGCTGACCTACGCCAGCAAACCGGCGCAGGCGGTGACCGAAGCCGCGCGCGTGCTGCGCTCCGGCGGCCGCCTGCTGCTGTGCAGCCTGGCCCGCCACGAGCACAAGGCGGCGGTGGAGGCCTACGGCCACGTCAACCTCGGCTTCAGCGACAAGGAGCTGCGCAGGTTCGTCGACAAGGCCGGCCTGCAGGTATCCAGCCTGGAGACGGTCACCCGCGAAAAGCGTCCGCCGCACTTCGAAGTGATTTCACTGATCGCCAACAAGCCCTGAGCCCGAGATCGCCATGCCTGCCCTGCCCTGGTTGCATCCTGATCGTGCCAACGCCCTGCTCGACGCCCTGCGCGAGCGGATCCTGATCATCGACGGCGCGATGGGTACGATGATCCAGCGCCATGGCCTGCAGGAAGACGACTACCGCGGCGAGCGCTTCGCCGGTGGCTACGATCATGTGCATGGCCCCGCTTGCGACCACGCCGTGCAGGAAGGGCATGACCTGAAGGGCAACAACGATCTGCTGCTGCTGACCCGGCCGCAGATCGTCGCCGACATCCATACCGCCTACCTGGAAGCGGGCGCGGATCTGGTCGAGACCAACACGTTCAACGCCACGTCGGTCAGCCAGGCCGACTACCACCTCGAACACCTGGTGTACGAGTTGAACAAGGCTGGCGCAGCGGTGGCACGCACCTGCTGCGATACAGTAGCCGCAACCACACCAGGCAAGCCACGCTTCGTGATCGGGGTGATCGGCCCGACCAGCCGCACCGCCTCGATCAGCCCCGATGTCAACGATCCGGGCTTCCGCAACACCAGCTTCGACGAGCTTCGCGACACGTACCGCGAAGCCATTGACGGCCTGATCGACGGCGGCGCCGACACCATCATGGTCGAGACCATCTTCGACACGCTCAATGCCAAGGCCGCGCTGTATGCACTGGAGGAGGCCTTCGATGCACGCGGTGCAAGGTTGCCGGTGATGATCTCCGGCACCATCACCGATGCCTCTGGGCGCACGCTGTCCGGGCAGACCGCCGAGGCCTTCCACGCGTCGCTCGCGCATGCGCGCCCATTGTCGATCGGCCTGAACTGCGCACTGGGTGCCGATGCGATGCGCCCGCACGTGGAAACCCTTGCGCAGATCGCCGACTGCTACGTCAGCGCACACCCCAATGCCGGTCTGCCCAATGCCTTCGGCGAGTACGACGAGACGCCCGAGGACATGGCCGGCACCCTGCGCGGTTTCGCCGAGGATGGCCTGTTGAACCTGGTCGGTGGCTGCTGTGGCTCCACCCCTGACCACATCCGCGCAATCGCCGAGGCCGTGGCCGGGCTGCCGCCGCGCGCCCTGCCCGGTGTCCAGGAGCAGGCCGCATGAATGTCGCCGCCACCGTTCCGCACTTCCCACCCTATTGCTGTTGAGCTGACGCCTGCCATGACGCCTGTCCGCCCTACCCGCCTGTCCGGCCTGGAACCTCTGGTCATCACTCCGGACCTGCTGTTCATCAACGTCGGCGAGCGCACCAACGTCACCGGCAGCGCGCAGTTCCGCAAGCTCATCAAGGAAGGCCGCTACGAAGAAGCGGTGGACGTGGCCCGCCAGCAGGTGGCCAGCGGCGCGCAGATCCTCGACGTCAACATGGACGAGGGCCTGATCGATTCGGAAGCGGCGATGACCCGCTACCTCAACCTGATCATGTCCGAGCCGGACATCGCCCGTATTCCGGTGATGGTCGACTCCTCCAAGTGGAGCGTGATCGAGGCCGGCCTGAAGTGCCTGCAGGGCAAGAGCGTGGTCAATTCGATCTCGCTGAAGGAAGGCGAGGCGCTGTTCCGCGAACACGCGCGCAAGGTGCTGCGCTACGGTGCTGCCGCGGTGGTGATGGCATTCGACGAAAGCGGCCAGGCTGACACCTGCGCACGCAAGGTCGAGATCTGCACCCGCGCCTACCGCATCCTGGTCGACGAGATCGGCTTCCCACCGCAGGACATCATCTTCGACCCGAACATCTTCGCCGTCGCCACCGGCATCGAAGAGCACGACAACTATGCGGTGGACTTCATCGAAGCCACCCGCATCATCAAGCAGACGCTGCCGCACTGCCATGTGTCCGGCGGTGTTTCCAACGTCTCGTTCTCGTTCCGCGGCAACGAAACGGTGCGCCAGGCCATCCACTCGGTGTTCCTGTACCACGCCATTGCCGCCGGCATGGACATGGGCATCGTCAACGCCGGCACCATGCCGATCTACGACGAACTGGAACCGGAACTGCGCGAGCGCGTGGAGGATGTGATCCTCAACCGCCGCAGCGATGCCACCGAGCGCCTGCTGGAAATCGCCGAGCGCTACAAGGGCAAGAAGGGCGCGGCGAAGACCGAAGACCTCGCCTGGCGCGAGAAGCCGGTGGCGCAGCGCCTGGCGCACGCGCTGGTGCACGGCCTGGATGCCTTCGTGGAAGAAGACACCGAACTGGCCCGGCAGGCGTCCAGCCGCCCGCTGGACGTGATCGAAGGTCCGTTGATGGATGGCATGAACGTGGTCGGCGACCTGTTCGGCGCCGGCAAGATGTTCCTGCCGCAGGTGGTGAAATCCGCGCGCGTGATGAAGAAGGCCGTGGCCTACCTGCTGCCCTACATCGAGGCCGAGAAGGCGCGCAGTGGAGACACCGCCAAGAGCAACGGCAAGATCATCATGGCCACGGTGAAGGGGGATGTGCATGACATCGGCAAGAACATCGTCGGCGTAGTCCTGGCCTGCAACAACTTCGAGGTGGTCGACCTTGGCGTGATGGTGCCGGCGCAGAAGATCCTCGATGCCGCGCGCGAGCACAACGCCGACCTGATCGGCCTGTCCGGCCTGATCACTCCATCACTGGAAGAGATGAGCCACGTGGCCCGGGAGATGCAGCGCCAGGGCTTCGACCTGCCGCTGCTGATCGGTGGAGCGACCACCTCGCGCGCGCACACCGCGCTGAAGATCGACCCACATTACAAGGCGCCCACGGTGTGGGTGAAGGACGCCTCGCGCGCGGTCGGCGTCGCCCAGTCGCTGATCTCGCGTGACCTGCGCGAGGCCTTCGTAGCCGCCAACGAGGCCGACTATGCCGAGATCCGCGCGCGCCATCGCAACCGTGGCGATGCCAAGCGCCTGGTTTCGCTGGAACACGCGCGTGGGCAGAAATTCCAGGGCGGCTGGGACACCTACACGCCGCCGGCACCGAACCAGCCCGGCCTGCACGTATTTGACGACTACCCGCTGGCCGAACTGGTCGACTACATCGACTGGACGCCGTTCTTCCAGGCCTGGGAGCTGGCCGGCAAGTTCCCGGCCATCCTCACCGACGAGATCGTCGGCACCCAGGCCAGCGATCTGTACAGGGACGCCCGCGCGATGCTTGAGCGCATCGTCAATGAGAAATGGCTGACCGCCAAGGCCGTGTTCGGCCTGTGGCCGGCCAACAGCATCGGCGACGACGTGCGCGTGCAGCACCCGCAGGGCGAGACCACCCTGCACTTCCTGCGCCAGCAGGTGGACAAGCCGGCCGAGCGCCCGGATTTCTGCCTGGCCGATTTCATCGCCCCGGCCGACAGCGGCAAGCAGGATTGGATCGGCGCCTTCGCCGTCACTGCCGGCATCGGCATCGACGCGCACGTCGCGCGCTTCGAAGCCGACCACGATGACTACAACGCGATCCTGCTGAAGGCCCTCGCCGACCGTTTCGCCGAAGCGCTGGCCGAGCGCCTGCACCAGCGCGTGCGCATCGATTTCTGGGGCTACGACCATGCCGAGACACTGGACAACGAGGCACTGATCGACGAGCAGTACAGCGGCATCCGCCCGGCACCGGGCTATCCCGCCTGCCCGGAGCACAGCGAGAAGCGCCGCCTGTTCGACCTGCTGCAGGCCGAAGCGAACGCCGGCATGGAACTGACCGAGAGCTTCGCGATGCTGCCTACGGCGGCCGTTTCGGGCTATTACTTCAGCCATCCGCAGAGCCAGTACTTCGTGGTCGGCCGCCTCAGCCGCGAGCAGGTCAGCGACTACGCCCGCCGCAAGGGCGTGGACCGCGCCCAGGCCGAGCGCTGGTTGGCCTCCAACCTCGACTACGACCCCGAATGATCCGGTAGCGCCGGGCGCTACCGTGCATTATTCTGAGATGACCGTTCCCGTAGCCCGCCTCTCCAGCTTCTACCTGTTCTATTACGCGGCGCTGGGCGCGTTCACCCCGTACTGGAGCCTGTTTTTGACTGCGCGCGGCATGAGCGTGACCGCCATCAGCGTGATGATGGGCCTGTGGTATGCCACCCGCGTGATCGCGCCCAGCACCTGGACCTCACTGGCGGCGGCCTCGCCACGGCCGATCCGCCTGCTGCGCATCGGCTGTGTGCTGACCCTGGTCAGCTTCGCAGCGTTCCTGCTGCCCTTGCCGCAGCCGTGGATGTACCCGGCAATGGTGGTGTTCTGCTTCTTCTACAACGCGGTGATGCCGCAGTTCGAGTCGATCACCCTCACCCACCTGGGCAGCGACAGCCATCGCTACGGATTGATCCGGGTCTGGGGCTCGCTCGGGTTCATCGCCGTCGTGACCCTGTTCGGGTGGCTGATCGAGGGCGACGGCATCACCAGCCACGCCGGGCTGCTGCCGTGGATGATGCTTCCTTTGTTCACCCTGATGGTGGTGTCCGCCTTCAGCAATCACTACGCACGCGGCATCGGCAAGGCCGAAGGCGATGCCAGCGGTTTCTGGCAGATCGTGCGGCGGCCACCGGTGCTGGCGTTCTTCCTGGCCGCCTTCATGGAACAGCTCTCGTTCGGACCGTACTACACGTTCTTCTCGGTCTACATGGACCACCACGGCTACCGCACGTCCACGCTCGGCCTGCTGTGGACCATCGGCGTAGTGTTCGAGGTCGGCGTGTTCTTCACCATCGGCCGCTTCTTCCGCCGCTACGACGCCAGCTGGATGCTGCTGATCGCACTGGTGAGCTCCTGCCTGCGCTGGGCCGTCACCGCCCTGTTCCCGCAGAACCTGCCAGTGATGCTGATCGCGCAGAGCGCGCATGCGCTGGGATTCGCCGCCTTCTTCGCAGCGGCAATGCAGATGCTGGCGACCTACTTCCCAGGCCGCCTCAATGGCCATGGCCAAGGCCTGCTGTACGGCTTCTCGTCCGGTGTCGGCGGCGTGCTGGGCGCGCTCATTGCCGGCCAGCTGTGGAAGATCGACGATGGTCGCACCGCCTTCCTGGCCGGCAGCGGCTTCGCCCTGGTCGGCGCCCTGCTGTGCTTCTTCGCGCTGAGCCTGCCGCTGATCCGCGCACGCCGCAGCAGCATGCATGCCCCATAACGAAAACGCCGGGCAGTGCCCGGCGTTTCGATCATCCTGCTGGCCTGGTTACCAGACCAGGTCGTCCGGCACCTGGTACTGCGGGTCCGCGTACGGATCTTCCTCGGCCGGCGCATTCGGATCGACCTTCAGCGCCACCGAGGCGGCGAACACGGCCTCGGACTGTGCCAGCACGTCGGCCGTTACCAGCAGGTAGCGGCCATTGAGCTGGACCACACCCAGCTCACCGGCATTGAGCGCGGTCAGCTGTTCGGCGGTCACATAGATGCGCTTGATCTTGCCGCCATACGGGAAGTGGCGGGCGATGTCCGCTGCCTCGGCGTTGAGGCTCTTGTCCTTCAGCAGTTCTTCCAGCTTGGCCTTCGCCTCGCGGCGCACGCGTGCTTCTTCCTGCCTCAGGCGCTCGGTCTCGATGCGCTCTTCCTTCTCCCGCTGCGCCCGGATGGCATAGGCCTTGGCCAGGTCCATCTCTTCGGTGCTGCGCGGCTTGCGCGGGCCCTGCTGGCCCTGGCCACCGCGCGCATGCCCGCCGGGCTTGCCCGCGCCATGGCCCTGCCCACGACGCTCACCGGGCTTGTGCTCGCCCTTGCCTGCGCCCTGCGGCTTTCCATTGCCGTTGCCGTTGCCGTTGCCACCCTTGCCCTGCGGGCGGCCATCACGGCGGGGGCCATCATTCTTGCGCTCGGGCTTGGGCGCGGGCTTGAAGCCCAGGCCCATCAGCTGGTCGCGGAGGGTATCGCTCATAGGATTCGGATCAGTAGTGCGGCGGCGGCGGTTCGCTCGCCGGATCGGAAGAATTCAGTGCGTTGCGGACCTTGCCCAGGTCTTCCAGCAACACGCGCAGCACATCGGCGTTGCGCATGCCCTGCATGCGGGCATCAGCCAGCGCGTCGCTCAGCTCGGCCAGCGCCTGTTCCTGGAAAGACACGCGCATTTCCAGCTCGACCAGGCGCGCTTCCAGCGCCTGCTCGCGTTCAGTGGGCAGATCAGACATGCAACGAGCGCCCCCGGCCAATGCCGTAGTACGCAAGACCTGCGGCTTCCACTTCGCCCGGCTCATACAGGTTGCGGCCGTCGAACACCGCCGCATCCTTCAGCTGCTCGCGCAGCTTCTGGAAGTCGGGGCTGCGGAACTGCTTCCACTCGGTGACCACCACCAGCGCGTCAGCACCCTGCAGCGCTTCATCGGCACTGTTGCAGAACACCAGGTCATCGCGTTCGCCGAAGATGCGCTGCGACTCGTGCATCGCCTCCGGATCGTAGGCACGCACCGTCGCACCGCCTTCCCACAGCTGCGCCAGCAGTCGACGGCTGGAGGCCTCACGCATATCGTCGGTGTTCGGCTTGAAGGCCAGACCCCATACGGCGAAGGTCTTTCCACGCACGCCCTCGTCCTCGCCCTTGTCGTAATGACGCTGGATGAGGGCAAACAGATGGCCCTTCTGCGCATCGTTGACCGCTTCAACCGCATTGAGCAGCTTCGGCTCAAGGCCATACTGCTGGGCGGTACGGGCCAATGCCTGCACGTCCTTGGGGAAGCACGAGCCGCCGTAACCGGCACCCGGATAGATGAAGTGCCAGCCGATGCGTGGATCCGAACCAATGCCCTGGCGGACCTGCTCGACATCGGCACCGACGCGTTCAGCAATGTTGGCGATTTCATTCATGAACGAAATCTTGGTCGCCAGCATCGCATTGGCGGCGTACTTGGTCAGTTCGGCCGAACGCACGTCCATTTCCACCACGCGGTCGTGGTTGCGGTTGAACGGCGCGTACAGGCGACGCATCACCGCCACCGACTCTTCGTTCGCCGCACCGATGATGATGCGGTCCGGGCGCATGCAGTCCGCAACCGCATCGCCTTCCTTCAGGAATTCCGGGTTGGACACCACGTCGAAGGCGATGTCCGCGCCACGCGCGGCCAGCTCTTCGGCAATGGCGGCACGCACCTTGTCGGCGGTGCCGACCGGCACCGTCGACTTGTTCACCACCACGGTCGGCACACTCATGTGCCGACCAATGGTTCGGGCTACGGCAAGCACGTATTGAAGATCGGCACTGCCATCCTCGTCCGGCGGCGTACCAACGGCGATGAACACCACCTGGCCGTGATCGATGGCGGCCGCGGCATCCGTGGTGAACGCCAGCCGCGCTGCGGCATGATTGGCCTTCACCATCGGCTCCAGGCCGGGTTCATAGATCGGGATGATGCCCTGGTTGAGGCCATCCACCTTGGCCTGGTCGATATCGACACAGACCACCTGATGACCAACATCGGCCAGGCAGGTACCGGTCACCAGTCCAACGTAGCCGGTACCAAAAATCGCAACGCGCATATCCGTATTCGCTCCTGAATGACTTACGGCAGAACGCCCAGCAGCTCGACGTCGAACGTCAGAGTCGCGTTCGGGCCGATCGGGCCGCCCGGGGTGCCGTTCTCACCGTAGGCGAGTTCGCCCGGGATCCAGAAGCGGTACTTCGAACCGACCGGCATCAGCGCGACGCCTTCGGTCCAGCCCTTGATCACCTGGTCCAGACCGAACTCGGCCGGCTGGCGGCCGTAGGAACTGTCGAACACGGTGCCGTTGAGCAGCTTGCCTTCGTAGTTCACGCGCACCTTGCTGCTCGGCAGCGGGCGCTCGCCGCTACCCGGGCGGATCACCTGGTACTGCAGGCCCGACGAGGTGGTCACCACGCCCGGCTGGGTCTTGTTCTTGGCCAGGAATGCGTTGCCTTCCGTGCGGTTGGTCTGCGCAGCCTGGGCGGCCTTGGCCTGCATTTCAGCCTGCTTGGCACCCATGAAGGCCTGGATGGTGGCGGTCGCGTCAGCTTCCGTCATCTTCGGCTGGCCCTTGGTCAGGCCGGTGCTGATTGCGTCAAACAACGAGGCGACATCGATATCGTCCTTCAGCTGCGCCAGCGACGGACCTACCGAGTAGGAGCCGATCATCTGCGACACCTTGACACGGTCGACCTTCGGCGGCTGCGAGCCCGGTGCCACGCCCGGCACCTGCTGGCCGCTGCGGGCCATCACGACCTGGCGCAGGGCGGCATCGGTGGCCTTGGCCTGTTCCTGGGTGATCTGCGGCTGCAGGCCCTCGAACGAACGCTCAACGGCGGTGCGCAGGGCGGCCACATCGATCTCATCGGCGATCGGGGTGAACGACTTGGCGACATCAAGGCCGATGGCGTAGCCGAGCTTCTGCTTGGGGGAATTCAAGGTTGCGGTCTCCTTGGCGGCTGCGGGGGCAGCCGGTTGTTGCGACAGAGCGACACCCGAAGTGCCCATCGCCAGAATCAGAACCGACGCCGCGGCGCCGCGCATTCCCATCTTCATTCGCTGCATTCCTGGAAGTGTCTGGGCGCCGACGTCGGCGCGAAAAGAAGCATTGTCGCACGCATGCCGTCGATGTCGAGGCATGCGTGCCGGATATCAATGCGTGGCGGCTGCCGCCAGCGCCTTGTCGATGGCCGCGGTCAGCTGCGGATCGTCCGGCGTCACCTTGCTGGCGAACTGGGCAATGACCTTGCCATCGCGGCCCACGAGGTACTTGTGGAAGTTCCAGGCCGGCGCAACGCCGGTCGCTGCGGTCAACCGCTGGTACAGCGGCGTGGCCTGCGTGCCGACCACATGCACCTTCTCGAACATCGGGAACTTGACGCCGTAGGTCAGGGTGCAGAAGTCCTGGATCTGCTTCTCGTCACCCGGTTCCTGGCCCTTGAAGTCATTGGAAGGAAAGCCCAGCACCGCAAAACCGCGGCCTGCATAGCGCTTCTGCAGCGCCTCCAGCCCTTCGTACTGCGGCGTGTAGCCACACTTGCTGGCGGTGTTGACCACCAGCAGCACCTGCCCGTGATAGCGCTGCTGCAGATTCACCTGCTGCTTGCTGGCCAACGGCCGGTATTCCAGATCGAGCAGGTCGGCCGCCAGCGCACTGGCGGAACCGGCGGCACCGGCCACCATCAGGGCCAGCAGGGACAGGCCGCGCAGGCGGCACGGGGAAACGGTCGGCAGGGGCATCAGAGGCGGTCCGCGGTAGCCATTCACAAGGCCCGGCCAGTGCTGGCCGGGAATCGGCCGAACTATAGCACCGGGCTCTGGAGCCCCTGATGGCACAGGTCCATTCCGGGCTTTGCGCGGCGTGGCGAATGTGCTGCCCGGGCGCCATCGAAGGCGCAGTGATGACATAGCATGGACATCACTGAATGGAAGGCCGCCCCGAAAAGCCCCATGCAGAAGATCAATTTCCCTTTTAAATCAATCGACTAAAGGGATGTTTCAGCAATCTGACCACCCCTGCCATCAGTTGGGGACGGCAAGGGGTTGCACGTAGGCGTGCCGGTGTTATAGTTGCATACAACACCAGTCACCTGAGACAGGGGGAAGCCATGAACGTCCGGATCCGTCGCAACCTCACCGCACCCGCGGCCGTCGCTGTTTCGACCCTGCTCGTGCTGGCTTGGTGGGCCACGCCCACCGCCCCTGTTTCCGCCGCTGCTGAAAGTGCGCAGGACGCGACTCTCTCCCCCGCAGGGAACGCCCCCTCCTCCTCCCCCCCTCCCCCGCGTCGGCTGCACAGCGCGCTGTCCATGCCGTATTTCTCGTTCGCCCAGCCGCTGACCCCACGGAGCTGAATATGAGCGACATCCAGTGGAGCGACGGCGCTCCCATCTACCGTCAGTTGAAGGAGCGCGTGATCGCCATGATGCTCGACGGAATCCTCAAGCCGGGCGATGCCCTGCCTTCGGTGCGCCAGGTGGCCGCCGACTATCAACTCAACCCCATCACCGTTTCGCGCGCTTACCAGGAGCTGGCCGACGAAGGCCTGGTCGAGAAGCGCCGCGGCCTGGGCATGTTCATGACCGAGCAGGCGGCCACGCAGCTGCGCAGCAGCGAGCGCGACCGTTTCCTCAACGAAGAATGGCCGGCGGTTCTGGAGCGCATCCAGCGCCTGGGCCTAAGCCTCGACGAATTGCTGCCCCAGGGGAAAGTCTGATGAATAGCACTGCAAGTGAGTCGGTCATCACCGCCCGAGGCCTGCGCAAGGCCTACAAGACCACGGTCGCCCTCGACAACGCCAGTTTCAGCATTCCAAGCGGACGCATCGTCGGCCTGATCGGGCCCAATGGCGCCGGCAAGACCACCGCGCTGAAGGCCATTCTTGGGCTGACCTCGGTGGAGGGTGAACTGAGCGTGCTCGGCCGCGACCCGCGACTGCACCGCGACGAACTGATGAACGACATCTGCTTCATCGCCGACGTCGCCGTGCTGCCGCGCTGGCTGAAGGTGCGCGAGGCGATCGATTTCGTGGCCGGCGTCCACCCGCGCTTCGACCGCGCCCGCTGCGAACGCTTCCTGGCCAACACCAAGCTGCAGCCGAAGCAGCGCGTGCGCGAGCTGTCCAAGGGCATGATCGTGCAGCTGCACCTGGCGCTGGTGATGGCCATCGATGCCCGCATCCTGGTGCTGGACGAGCCGACCCTGGGCCTGGACATCCTGTACCGCAAGGAGTTCTACCAGCGCCTGCTGGAAGACTACTTCGACGAACAGAAAACCATCATCGTCACCACCCACCAGGTGGAGGAGATCGAGCACATCCTCAGCGACGTGATGTTCATCCGCGATGGCCGCATCGTGCTCGACGCGGAAATGGACGGCGTCGGCCAGCGCTATACCGAGCTGCTGGTCAATACCGACCAGCTGGACACCGCGCGCGCCCTGAAGCCGATCGACGAGCGCAGCCTGGCGTTCGGCAAGACGGTGATGCTGTTCGATGGCGTGCCGCGCACCCAGCTTTCCTCTCTCGGCGAGACCCGCATCCCGGGCCTGGCCGACCTGTTCGTCGCCATCATGAAGGGGACCTACGCATGAATGCCGTCAACCACCCCGTCAGCCCGATCGGCACCCTGCGCTGGCTGCTCAAGCGCGAGTACTGGGAGAACCGCGGCGGCTTCCTGTATGCCCCGTTGATCGCGGGCCTGATCTCACTGGTGATGAGCATCGCCGGCATTGCCTTCGGCCTGTTCGCGCTGAACCGTGCAGCACGCGACGGCGGCCTGCACATCGATGGCGAGAACGTGAACATCAACGGCCTGAACCTGGCCCTGCTCACCCGTGACATCAGTGCCAAGGACCTTGCTGATCTTGGCAACGGCCTGGACCTGACTCTGGTACTCAGTTCAAGCTGGCCGTTCGTGGTGCTGGCCTTCGTCGTGTTCTTCTACTGCCTGGGCGCCCTCTACGACGATCGCCGTGACCGCAGCATCCTGTTCTGGAAGTCGTTGCCGCTGTCGGACACGCAGACCGTGCTGTCCAAGGTGATCAGCGCACTGATCGTGGCACCATTGATCGCGGTCATCGCCGGCATCCTCACCATGTTCGGCTTCATGCTGATCATCAGTGCCGTCGCGCTGCTGCACGGTGGCAGCCCGATGACCCTGATCTGGGGCCCGGCCAGCCCGCTGACCCTGGCCGCTGGACACCTGGCCTGGATTCCGGTCTATGCCCTGTGGGCCCTGCCCACCGCCGGCTGGCTGCTGCTGTGCTCGGCATGGGCCAGGAGCAAGCCGTTCCTGTGGGCGGTAATGTTGCCGCTGTTTGCCGGCATCATTGTCAGCTCCACCAAGATGATGCCGCTGTTCGGCCTGACCACCGGCTGGTTCTGGCAGAACATCGTCGGCCGCCTGCTGCTGGGCGGCGTGCCCGGCATGGACCTGCTGTATCGCCTCGGCGCCGACGAAGCATCGCGCCGCGATCTGGACTCGGTCGTCAGCCTGATGTCCCCCGCCTCGCAGCTGAAGTCACTGGCGATGCCGGAGCTGTGGATCGGCGCCGTCGTCGGTGCAGTGTTCATCGTCCTTGCCATCCGCCTGCGCAAACGCGCCGGTGAGATCTGATCCCATCCATCCGGAGGCACCACCCATGCGTTCTTTGCTCGCCTGTTCTGCGTTGTTGCTGTTGCCGTTGTCGGCGCTGGCCGCCGAAGCTCCGAACTGCAAGTTCACTGCCGCCCGCGCACTGAAGCTGGACGTGGCTGGTGCCAGGACGGTGGTGTTCGAGGTCAATCAGCATGACCTGAAGGTGGTCGCCAGCGCTGGCGGCGGCCAGCTGGACGGCCGCGCCTGCGCGTCCAGCCAGGAATGGCTGGACCAGCTGGTGCTGGAGCAGCGCAAGGTCGGCGACAAGCTGGTGGTGAGCCTGCGCCGCGACGGCCGCCAAAGCGGCATCAGCCTGGGCAACAGCTACGCCTGGCTGGATATCCGTGGCAGCGTGCCGGACAACATCCCGCTGCAGTTCAAGATCGGCTCGGGCGATGCCAGCGTGGAGAACGCACAGTCGCTGAGCGTGGACGTGGGTTCCGGTGATGCCGTGGTCCGCGGTACCCGCGGCAGCATCCACGCTGCAGTGGGTTCGGGCGACCTCAACATCGATGGCGGCAGCTCCCTGAATCTGCTGTCGCTGGGTTCCGGCGACGTCACCGTACGCAACATCAGCGGCGATGCCAGCACCGGTACCGTCGGCTCCGGTGACCTGAAGATCAGCGATGTGCGTGGCAACGCGCGGCTGGATACCGTGGGCTCGGGTGATATCGAGTTCAAGCGCGTGCAGGGCAGCGTTGAAGTGGGCGTGGTCGGCTCCGGCGGGGTCGATCTGGCCGACATCGGCGGCAATGTGCATGTCCGCAGCCACGGCTCGGGCGACATCAACGTCGACGGCGTGCGCGGCACGCTGACCGTCGACCACAGCGGCAGCGGTGACGTCGATCATCGCAACGTCAGCGGCCGGGTCACTCTGCCGCACAGCAAGTAAACCCTCTTCCAGACACTACCAGGGGAACACCATGAACCTGTTGCGCCTGTTGCCCGCTGTGCTGCTGTCCCTGCCGCTGATCGCCTGCGGCGGCACGTCGTCAGCACCCGACAAGACCGTTGGCAAGAGTGTGGCCGAAGCCACAGGCGGCGTCGGCGAGACCGTCAAGAACGCGATGGACGATGCCCGCAAGGATATCGCCCAGGGCAACATCAAGATCTCGGCGGACAAGCAGCCGCGTGCGGAGATCACGCCGGATGGCCGCCTGCTGATCGCGGGCAAGGAGATCGCCGCCAACGATATCCAGCGCCGTCATCTGCAGGACTACCGCGGCCACGTGGTCGCCATCGCGATGGACGGCATGGATGTCGGCCTGGCCGGCGCCAAACTGGGTGCCAGTGCTGCCGGCGAAGCGCTGAAGGGCATTTTCAGTGGCGACAGCGAAGGTGTCGAAAAGCGCATCAATGCCGAGGCCGAGAAGATCGAAGCCCAGGCCAAGCGCATCTGCGACCGCCTTCCGGCGATGCTGGCCAGCCAGCAGGCGCTCGCACGTGAACTGCCGGCATTCACGCCCTACGCGACCATGGACCAGGGCGACGTGGACGACTGCGGCAAGGACACCGTGGTCCAGCGCTAGGCCTGTGACAGATCAGCGCACCCGGCCGGCAGCGGCGTCTGGCTGCCGGCCGTAGTGCGCCGCCCGGCTTACAATGGCGGCCCCGGACGCCCCCGAACCGAATGTCATGAAGAAGCTGTTTCTGCTGTTGACCGCCCTGCTCTGCCTCGGCCTGGCCGGCTGTGACCAGGAGTACCGCAACCACCGCGCCGAGCGTGGCAAGCCCAAGATTTCCGTCAGCGAAGGCATGGTCACCGTGCGTCGCCCGCCCGCGCCGAACATCATCATCCTCGCCGACGGCACAATGAAGATGGACGAGATCCAGATTCCGCTGGACGACGGGCAGAAACAGATGCTGCAGACCATGTTCGGCAAACTGCAGGTGCTGCGCCAGAACACCCTGGTTGCCGCACCGGCCGATCCCAACATGCAGCCGGTGAAGATCCAGCCGCCGGAGGGCATGGACGTGATTCCGGCGGACCTGATCCAGCGCATCCCGGAGTTCAAGGATTACACCGACACCTTCGGCAACATCGTCGCCGACCGTCGTTGAAGAAAAACGCCGCCCGAGGGCGGCGTTCTTCGTTGACCCGGTAGCGCCGGGCACGGCCCGGCGCTACCCAACCGGCCGATCAACCGCCGGCGCCGCCGCCACCGGCCTGAATGCCACCGGCGGTCAGCGCGGTCGGGTCCAGCAGGCGACGCAGCTCGGCCTCCTCCAGTCCACTGTCCTCCAGCGCCACATCCAGCACCGGGCGCTGTTCCTTGTACGCACGCTTGGCAATCGCCGCAGCCTTCTCGTAGCCGATGATCGGGTTGAGGGCGGTAACCAGGATCGGGTTGCGCGCCAGCGCCTCGGCAACGCGGTCCTCGCGCACCTTCAGCCCGGCAATCGCACTGTCGGCCAGCAGGGTGGACACGTTGGCCAGCAGGCCGATGCCATCGAGCAGGTTCACTGCGATCAGCGGCAGGGTGACGTTGAGCTGGAAGTTGCCGGTCTGCCCGGCCACGGTGATCGCAGTGTGGTGACCGATCACCTGTGCACAGGCCATCACCGTCGCTTCCGGAATCACAGGGTTGACCTTGCCCGGCATGATCGAGCTGCCCGGCTGCAGCGCCGGCAGTTCGATCTCGCCCAGCCCGGCCAGCGGACCGGCGTTCATCCAACGCAGGTCGTTGGCGATCTTGATCAGCGCCACCGCCAGCGCATTGAGCTGACCGGAAAGCTCCACCGCGTCGTCCTGTGCGGCCAGGCCTTCGAACTTGTTCTCGGCACTGTCGAACTTGAAACCGGTCTGCTGCTTCAGTGCCTTGGCCACCTGTGCACCAAAGCGCGGATCGGCATTGATGCCGGTGCCGATGGCGGTGCCACCCAGCGGCAGCCGGCGCACGCGCTTGAGGCTGTCTTCGATACGCTCCTGCGCCGACGCCAGCTGCGCCGACCACGCGCCGAATTCCTGCTCGAAGGTCAGCGGCATCGCATCCATCAGGTGGGTGCGGCCGGTCTTGACCACCTTGCGCAGGCTGCGGCCCTTCTTGTCCAGGGTCTTGCGCAGGTGCACCAGCGCCGGCAGCAGCTGCTCATGCGTCGCCAACACCGCCGACACCCGCAACGCGGTCGGAATCACGTCGTTGGAGCTCTGCCCCTGGTTGACGTGGTCATTGGGGTGCACACTGGTCTTGCCCGCCTTGCCGGCACGGTTGGCCAGGGTGGCGATGACCTCATTGGCATTCATGTTCGACGACGTGCCAGAACCCGTCTGGTAGACATCGATCGGGAACTGCGCGTCCCAGTTGCCGGCGGCCACTTCGGCGGCAGCGGTCTGGATGGCCTTGGCCACGTTCTTCGGCAGGTGGCCCAGTTCTGCGTTGACGCCCGCGGCGGCGCCCTTGACCAGGCCCAGGGCACGGATGAAACCGCGCGGCATGCGCTGGCCCGACACCGGGAAGTTCTGCACGGCACGCTGGGTCTGGGCGCCCCACAGGGCGTCCGCAGGCACCTGCAGCTCGCCCATGCTGTCGTGTTCGATTCTGAAACCCTTGCTTGCAGCTTTGCTCATTGCATCAACTCCGCACTACTTCAGTTGGGGAAAGGGAAGCGGCGGCTGGCAGGGTGTCGCTTCCCGGGCTGGCGGCTGCGCCAACGATACTCCCTTGCCCGCAGCGTGGGATGACGAGGGCGGGCCAGATCGTTTCATCCGCAGGGCCGTTGTGCGTGCGCAAGGGTAGTGCCGGCTGCTGGCCGGCAATCCATGGAAGCGTGGACCGGGCGTGGTTGCCGGCCAGCGGCCGGCACTACCTGACCGGCACGTCGTAGAATATGGCCCCCGCCGCTCGTCCCAGCCCTGCCGACATGTCCGATTCCGCCCTGCTCGCCCTGTCCCCGCTCGATGGCCGCTATGCCGGCAAGGTCGACGCCCTGCGCCCGATCTTCTCCGAGTACGGCCTGATCAAGGCCCGCATCACGGTCGAAGTGGAGTGGTTGCTGGCCCTGGCCGCCGAGCCGGGCATCGTCGAACTGGCCCCGTTCTCCGACGCCGCCATCGCCCGCCTGCGCGCCCTGGCCGCCAGCTTCAGCCCGGTCCAGGCCGCGCGCGTGAAGGAGATCGAGCGCACCACCAACCATGACGTCAAGGCGGTGGAGTACTTCATCAAGGAACAGCTGAAGGACGACGCCGAGCTGGCCCCGGCGCTGGAATTCGTGCATTTCGCCTGCACCAGCGAAGACATCAACAACCTCAGCTACGGCCTGATGCTGGAACAGGCGCGCCGCGAGGTGCTGCTGCCGACCCTGGACGGCATCGCCAACAGCCTGCGCAGCCTGGCCCACGCCCAGGCCGGCCAGCCGATGCTGTCGCGCACCCACGGCCAGACCGCCTCGCCCACCACTCTGGGCAAGGAACTGGCCAACGTGGTCGCCCGCCTGGAGCGCCAGCGCAGGCAGATCGCCGCGGTCGAACTGACCGGCAAGATCAATGGCGCGGTGGGCAACTACAACGCCCACATCGCCAGCTACCCGGACGTGGACTGGCCGGCCTTCGCCGAGCGCTTCGTGACCGGCCTGGGCCTGGTGTTCAACCCGTACACCACGCAGATCGAGCCGCACGACAACATCGCCGAAATCGGCGATGCCGCACGCCGCGCCAACATCATCCTGATCGACCTGGCCCGTGACATCTGGGGCTACGTTTCGCTGGGCTACTTCAAGCAGCGCCTGAAGGAAGGCGAAGTCGGCTCGTCGACGATGCCGCACAAGGTCAACCCGATCGACTTCGAGAATGCGGAAGGCAACTTCGGCATTGCCAACGCGCTGTTCGAGCACTTCAGCGCGAAGCTGCCGATCAGCCGCTGGCAGCGTGACCTGACCGACTCCACCGTGCTGCGTGCGCTGGGCACCGCGTTCGGCCACAGCCAGGTGGCGCTGGATTCGCTGGCCAAGGGCCTGGGCAAGCTGGAAGTGAACCCGCAGCGCCTGGATGCCGATCTGGACGCGGCCTGGGAAGTGCTGGCCGAAGCCGTGCAGACGGTGATGCGCCGCCACGGCCTGCCGAACCCGTACGAGCAGCTGAAGGCGCTGACCCGTGGCCAGGGCATCACGGCCGAGTCGATGCGTGCGTTCGTGCAGGGGCTGGAGCTGCCGGCGGATGCGAAGCAGCGCCTGCTGGAGATGACCCCGGGCAGCTACACCGGCCTGGCCGAGTCGCTGGCGAAGAAGATTTAAGGGGTTTCCTTTGCGGCGGCGGCCGCGGGCGCTGCCTGCGGCAGGCAACAGCAACAGCAACATCAACGTCAATAGCGGCTCTGGGTTTTTGCCGTGCTTGGCGGGGCGGGTTGGATTCGCGGGACACGCCGTGAACCCGTCCTTGGGGGCTCGATGGCGCCATCCATGGCGCCAACGGTCCCGCGAACCCAACCCGCCCCACCTCTGACAGATTCCCGGTGACGGATCGAAGAGCATTGGGTTGTCGGGACGGAATTTGAAAGAGGGACGCGGCTTCGCCGCGTCCCTCTTTTGTTTTGGCATGAGCAAGCGCAGCGCGCGACCCGCCGTTGCCTTTGATCTTCTTCTTCCATTCCGTGGCGGGCCGCGCAGGAAACTGTCAGGGGCCGGGCGGGTGGGCTGCGCGGGGGTGTCCGCCGCATGGATGCGGCGGCCAAGCTTACAGGGACGTACTTGCAGCGTCCCCCGCGCAGCCCACCCGCCCGGCCAAGCGCGGCTTTTGCTTTCAGCGACCAACCCAGACCCCGCCACGAGGGGCTCCGCCGTTGGCCGGAACCCCCGCGACAAACCCGCGCACGTGCGCAATGCCCACGAACGGCGGACAATGGAGATCTCAGGCGGCCCGCCGCGCCGCCCCTCCCGCTTTCCGCTGCAAGGATTCCCCCATGGCCGCCCGCAAGTCCTCCGCCCCCCTCATCGAAGTCACCGCCCGCCCCGGCCAGCCGCTGGGCATGGCGCCGGCCACCTTCCTGCGCGACTTCTGGCAGAAGCGCCCGTTGCTGATCCGCAATGCCTTCCCGGACTTCCAGACCCCGGTGCAGCCGGAAGACCTGGCCGGGCTGGCCTGCGAGGAAGGCGTGCTGGCACGCCTGATCGAGCACGACAAGACCCAGGACGGCTGGCGCGTGCGCACCGGTCCATTCCAGGAAGACGTGTTCCCCGCCCTGCCCGACCACGACTGGACCCTGCTGGTGCAGGACGTGGACAAGTGGGACCCGGACGTGCGCGCCCTGATCGAGCACTTCAGCTTCCTGCCGCGCTGGCGCATGGATGACGTGATGATCAGCTTCGCCGCCACCGGCGGCTCGGTCGGCGCCCATGTCGACCAGTACGACGTGTTCCTGCTGCAGGCCCATGGCCATCGCCGCTGGCAGATCGATGCCAGCGAATCGATCAAGGGCAAGCAGCCGCCGTTGGGCTTCCGCCCGGACGTGGAACTGAAGCTGCTGAAGGTGTTCAAGCCGACCCACGACTGGGTGCTGGCGCCGGGCGACATGCTGTACCTGCCGCCGAACGTGCCGCACCACGGCGTCGCCGAAGATCCCTGCCTGACATTCTCGTTCGGCATGCGCGCGCCGTCTTCGGCCGAGCTGATCAGCGACTACCTGGACACCCTGATCGCCGATGCCGACGAGAACATCCGCTACCAGGATGCCGACCTGAAGGTGCCGGCCGACCCGAACGAAATCGACACAGTGGCGATGGCGCGGGTGATCACCGCGCTCAACGCCATCCGCATGAACGACCCGGACAAGCTGGGCGACTGGTTCGGCCGCTTCATCACCACCTACCGCGCGGCCGGCGAAGTGATGGCCCACCAGGCCGCACCGGCACAGGAAGAAGTGGTCCAGGCCCTGGCCTCGGGCCTGCTGCTGCAGCGCCACCCGTGGGCCCGCCTGGCCTGGCGCCGGGCCAAACGTGGCGCCAGCCTGTATGTCAGCGGCCAGGACTTCGCGCTGCCGGTGAAGGACGCGCAGCGCCTGGCTGGCACCGAACAGCTGGACGCCGCCGCTTATCGCGGCCTGTCCGACAAGGGCCGTGCCGTGGTCCAGCAGCTGCTGGTCGGCGGGGTGTTCCAGCTGATCGACCCGAATGAGGTATACGAGGCCGAAGACGAGGACGACGGCGAGGATGCCGTGGTGCTCGGCGAGGTCGTCGAAGGCCGCGACCGCGTGGATGCGATCGACGCCGATGCGGTGTCCGACGATGTCCACTCCGTGACCGTGCACGACGACGGCATCGAGGTCATCGTCAACTTCGAGGACGACGAGGAAGACGACAGCGGTGCTGGCCGCGCCTGAGTCGCCACCATGATCCGGGTCCAGCAGGTCAGCCACGCCGATGCCCACGTTGCCATCCACGAGGTGCGCCAACGCGTGTTCGTGCAGGAACAGGGCATCGCCGCCGAGCTGGAACGCGATGCGCTGGACCCGGTCAGTGCCCATGTGCTGGCGCTGGACAGTGACAACCAGCCGGTCGGCACGGGCCGGCTGGCCCCGGATGGCCGCATCGGCCGCATGGCGGTGCTGGCCAGCCATCGCAGCCGCGGGGTCGGCGAGGCCCTGCTGGAAGCACTGGTGGAGGCCGGGCGCCGGCTCGGCCTGGCCGAGCTGCATCTGCACGCCCAGCTGCCCGCCCGTGACTTCTATGCCCGCCAGGGCTTTCTGCCCGAAGGCGAGGTGTTCGAGGAGGCCGGCATCGGCCACCAGCAGATGCGCCGCCGGCTGGGCGCGGCCAGCGCCATCGACAGCCGCGCCGAGGCGGTGGCCATCACCACGGCCATCATCCACCGCGCCCGTCGCCAGCTGTGGCTGCACAGCCGCCAGCTGGACCCCGGACTGCTCGACGCGCCCCCGGTACAGGCCGCCCTGCGCCGCTTCGTCACCGCCCGCCACGACAAGCAGCTGCGGGTGATCGTGCACGACGCCGCCGCGATCGCCTCTGCCGGGGCGCCGCTGCTGGCGCTGGCCCAGCGCCTGCCCAGCGTGATCCAGTTCCGCGAGGTCACCGACCCGGTCGACCGTGCGCTGGCCTCGGCCTGTCTGCTCAACGATGCGGGCGACTTCTACTTTCGTCTGATCGGCCATCGCCTCGACGGCGAAGCCGGCATCGCGCTTCCGACACGTTCGCAGCCGTTCGAGCAGCAATTGCAGCGCGTCTGGGACCGTTCGCGTGATTGCAGCGAACTGCGCGCGCTCGGCATCTGAGCGGAGCGGACTGACTCAACCTGTCTGGAACCGGCACCGGGGGACGCGCGATACCTCTGGTGCTGCCCCTTCGTGTCCGGTTGGGGGTACAATTTGGCTGTTTGAACGCGCCCGCGCAGGGCTATTCATCTTCCTGCCGGGTCCTTCTGAAGCCATACCCCACAAAGCGAATCAACACCCTCCATCGTGGACAATCAACTGAAGCAGTTTGCGCAATCTTCGCAACTCGCCGGCGGCAACGCCTCCTATGTCGAGGACCTGTACGAGCAGTACCTGGTCTCCCCGGATAGTGTCGATCCCAAATGGAAAACCTACTTCGACGGCTTCAAGGGCCGTGAAGCAGGTGACATTCCGCACTCGGCCGTCATCTCCCACATTGCGGACGCGGCCAAGGATGCGCTGAAGGCCGGTACCGGTAACGGTGCAGGCGACGAGCGCGAGCGCAATGTCGGTCGTCTGATCACCGCCTACCGTTCGCGCGGCCACCTGGACGCCCGCCTCGATCCGCTGGGCCTGGCCGCACCGGTCAACACCCCGGACCTGGGCCTGCCGTTCCACAGCCTGTCCGATGGCGACCTCAACAGCGAGTTCAGCACCGGCGGCGTCGGTGGCCAGCCGCGCATGAAGCTGCGCGACCTGCTGGCACGCCTGAAGGCGACCTACACCGGCTCGATCGGTGCGGAGTTCATGCACATCTCCGAGGTCGAGCAGCGCCAGTGGATCTACAAGAAGCTGGAACTGGCCGGTGGCAACTACCAGCTGGACGCTGATACCCAGCGCCGCACCCTGGAGCGCCTGACCGCGGCTGAAGGCCTGGAGCGCTACCTGCACACCAAGTACGTCGGCCAGAAGCGCTTCTCGCTGGAAGGCGGCGACTCGCTGATCCCGATGATGGACACCATCATCCGCAGCGCCGGCAAGGATGGCGTCAAGGACGTGGTGATCGGCATGGCCCACCGCGGCCGCCTGAACGTGCTGGTCAACACCCTGGGCAAGAACCCGCGCAAGCTGTTCGACGAATTCGAAGGCAAGTTCGAGCACGACGAGCACGCCTCGGCCGGTGACGTGAAGTACCACATGGGCTTCTCCGCCGACGTCGCCACCGATGGCGGCCCGGTGCACCTGGCGCTGGCGTTCAACCCGTCGCACCTGGAAATCGCCGACCCGGTCGTGGCCGGTTCCGTGCGTTCGCGCCAGGAGCGCCGCAAGGACACCGCGCGCAAGCAGGTCATGCCCATCCTGATCCACGGCGACGCGGCCTTCTCCGGCCAGGGCGTGGTCATGGAACTGTTCCAGATGTCGCAGGCCCGCGGCTTCGCCGTCGGCGGCACCGTGCACATCGTGGTCAACAACCAGGTCGGCTTCACCACCTCCAACCCGCTGGACACGCGTTCCACGCGCTATGCCACCGACGTGGCGAAGATGATCGCCGCCCCGGTGCTGCACGTGAACGGCGATGATCCGGAAGCCGTTGTGTTCGCCGCGCAGCTGGCCTTCGAGTTCCGCCAGAAGTTCGCCAAGGACGTGGTCATCGACCTGATGTGCTACCGCCGTTGGGGCCACAACGAGGCCGACGAACCGGCGATCACCCAGCCGCTGATGTACCAGGTGATCCGCAAGCACGCCACCACCCGCGAGATGTACGCCGAGCAGCTGGAAAAGGCGGGCGTGATCGCCGCCGGTGCCGGCAAGGCGATGGTCGATGCCTACCGCGAGAAGCTGGATGCCGGTGAAGTGACCACCGAGCTGGCCAAGGTCGAGAAGACCCCGCCGACCAGCCCGCTGTTCGTCGATTGGCCGAAGCTGCTGGAAGGCAAGCTGTCCGACCCGATCTCGACCAAGGTCGAGAAGAACAAGCTGGTCGAGCTGGCCAAGCTGATCAACACCATTCCGGACGAAGTGCAGCTGCACTCGCGCGTGGCCAAGGTCTACGACGACCGCCGCAAGATGGCCGCTGGCGAGATCCCGGGCGACTGGGGCTTTGCCGAGAACCTGGCCTACGCCACCCTGCTCGACGAAGGCAGTGCCCTGCGCCTGGTCGGCCAGGACGTGGGTCGCGGTACGTTTACGCACCGCCACGCGATCCTGCACGACCAGAAGACCGACAACTACTACATGCCGCTGCGGCAGCTGGTGGATTCGCCGGAGAAGGCCACCGTCATCGATTCGCTGCTGAGCGAAGAAGCGGTGATGGCCTACGAGTACGGCTTCTCCACCACCGATCCGAACACGCTGTGCATCTGGGAAGGCCAGTTCGGCGACTTCGCCAACGGTGCCCAGGTCGTCATCGACCAGTTCATCGCCGCCGGTGAAGCCAAGTGGGGCCGCATCTCCGGCCTGACCCTGCTGCTGCCGCATGGCTATGAAGGGCAAGGCCCGGAACACAGCTCGGCGCGCCTGGAGCGCTTCCTGCAGCTGTGCGCACTGGAGAACATGCTGGTGGTGGTGCCGTCGACCCCGGCGCAGGCCTTCCACATGCTGCGTCGCCAGCAGCACCTGACCACCCGCAAGCCGCTGGTGGTGATGTCGCCGAAGTCGCTGCTGCGCCACAAGCTGGCCGTGTCGACCCTGGACGAACTGGCCAACGGCGAGTTCCAGCACCTGATCGGCGACGCCAACGCGGACGCCAAGAAGGTCAAGCGCGTGGTGCTGTGCTCGGGCAAGGTCTACTACGACCTGCTGGAAGACCAGACCAAGCGTGGCCAGGACGACGTGGCGATCATCCGCGTGGAGCAGCTGTACCCGTTCCCGCGTGCGCTGCTGGCTGCCGAACTGAAGAAGTACGGCAAGGCCACCGACGTGGTGTGGACGCAGGAAGAACCGCAGAACCAGGGTGCGTGGTACCAGATCCGCCACCACCTGCAGTTCTGCCTGGCCGATGGCCAGAACCTGCACTACGCCGGTCGCGCACGTTCGGCTTCGCCGGCTGCCGGTCACATGGCTGACCACGTCCGCGAACAGCAGCAGCTGGTCGCCGATGCACTGGTCAACCCGTTCAACGACACGTTCGCTGAATAATCCTCCCCCTATTTAGAAGACAAACCAGGAAGCTCCCGCAATGGCCACCGAAGTCAAAGCCCCGGTACTGCCCGAATCCGTCGCCGACGGCACCATCGCCACCTGGCACAAGAAGGTGGGCGACGCCGTCAAGCGCGACGAAAACCTGCTTGACCTGGAAACCGACAAGGTCGTCCTGGAAGTGCCGTCGCCGGTCGACGGCGTGCTCAAGGAAATCAAGTTCGCCGAAGGCTCGACCGTGACCTCCAGCCAGGTCGTGGCGATCATCGAGGAAGGCGCCGTCGCTGCTGCCCCGGCTCCGGCCGCTGAAGAGAAGAAGGCCGAGGCCGCTCCGGCCGCTGCCGCACCGGCCGCCGCTGCTGCTCCGGCCCCGGCTGCCAAGTCGGCCGCCGACACCCTGCCGCCGGGCGCCCGCTTCACCGCCATCACCGAAGGCGTGAACCCGGCCGACGTCGAGGGCACCGGCCGTCGCGGCGCAGTGACCAAGGAAGACATCGTCAACTTCGCCCGCAACGGCGGCGCCGGCAAGGCCGGTGGCGCACGTCCGGAAGAGCGCGTGCCGATGACCCGCATCCGCAAGCGCATCGCCGAGCGCCTGATGGAGTCGAAGAACTCCACCGCCATGCTGACCACCTTCAACGAAGTCGACCTGTCCAAGGTCTCGGCTGCGCGCAAGGAACTGCAGGACGAGTTCGTCAAGGCACACGGCATCAAGCTGGGCTTCATGAGCTTCTTCGTGAAGGCCGCGGCCAATGCCCTCCAGCGCTTCCCGCTGGTCAACGCCTCGATCGACGGCGACGACATCATCTACCACGGCTACTCGGACATCTCGATCGCCGTGTCGACCGAGAAGGGCCTGGTCACGCCGGTGCTGCGCAACGTCGAGCGCATGTCGTTCGCCGACATCGAGAAGACCATCGCCGACTACGCCAAGAAGGCCCGTGACGGCAAGCTGAGCCTGGAAGAACTGCAGGGCGGCACCTTCACCGTGACCAACGGCGGCACCTTCGGTTCGCTGCTGTCGACCCCGATCATCAACCCGCCGCAGAGCGCCATCCTGGGCATGCATGCCATCAAGGAGCGTCCGATCGCCCAGAACGGCCAGGTCGTGATCGCGCCGATGATGTACCTGGCGCTGTCGTACGACCACCGCATCATCGACGGCAAGGACTCGGTGCAGTTCCTGGTGGACATCAAGAACCAGCTGGAAAACCCGGGCCGCATGCTGTTCGGCCTGTAAGACACCTCCCGCCCCTCCGCGCCTGCGCGGAGGGGTTCTGGTAATGCATCAAGGAATAATTCAATGGCTGAACAATTCGACGTCGTCGTCATCGGTGCCGGCCCGGCCGGTTACCACGCTGCCATCCGCGCGGCACAGCTGGGCCTGAAGACCGCCTGCATCGACGCAGCGCTGGGCAAGGACGGCAAGCCGGCCCTCGGCGGCACCTGCCTGCGCGTGGGCTGCATCCCGTCCAAGGCGCTGCTGGATTCCTCGCGCCAGTTCTGGAACATGGGCCACATCTTTGGCGACCACGGCATCAGCTTCAAGGATGCAAAAATCGACGTCGAGGCGATGGTTGGCCGCAAGGACAAGATCGTCAAGCAGTTCACCGGCGGCATCGGCATGCTGTTCAAGGCCAACAAGGTCGCCGCCTACTACGGCTTCGGCGAACTGCAGCCGGGCAATGTGGTCAAGGTCACCCAGCATGACGGTTCCATCGTCGAGCTGAAGGGCACCAACGTCATCATCGCGGCCGGTTCGGATTCGATCGAACTGCCGTTCGCCAAGTTCGACGGCGAGACCATCGTCGACAACGTCGGCGGCCTGGACTTCACCGAAGTGCCGAACCGCCTGGCCGTGATCGGCGCCGGCGTGATCGGCCTGGAACTGGGCAGTGTGTGGAAGCGCCTGGGCGCTGAAGTCACCATCCTGGAAGCACTGCCGGACTTCCTGGCCGTGGCCGACGCCGAAGTGGCCAAGACCGCTGCCAAGGAATTCAAGAAGCAGGGCCTGGACATCCGCCTCGGCGCCAAGGTCTCCAAGACCGAGATCACCGGCAAGGGCAAGAAGAAGGAAGTCGTTGTCACCTACACCGACAGCGAAGGCGAAAAGACCCTGACCGTGGACAAGCTGCTGGTGGCCGTTGGCCGTCGCGCCGCCACCAAGGGCCTGCTGGCCGAAGGCACCGGCGTCAAGATCAACGAGCGCGGCCAGATCGAAGTCGATGCGCACTGCCACACCGGCGTCAACGGCGTGTGGGCGGTCGGCGACTGCGTGCGCGGCCCGATGCTGGCGCACAAGGGCTTCGAGGAAGGCATCGCGGTGGCTGAGCTGATCGCCGGCCTGCCGGGCCACGTCAACTTCGACACCATCCCGTGGGTCATCTACACCGAGCCGGAACTGGCCTGGGTCGGCAAGACCGAAGCCCAGCTGAAGGCCGAAGGCATTCCGTACAAGGCTGGCAGCTTCCCGTTCGCCGCCAACGGTCGCGCCGTGGCGATGATCGAGCCGGCAGGCTTCGTGAAGATCCTGGCCCATGCCGAAACCGATCGCATCCTCGGCATGCACCTGGTCGGCGCCAACGTCTCCGAGCTGGTGCACGAAGGCGTGCTGACAATGGAGTTCAGCGGCTCGGCCGATGACCTGGCCCGCATCTGCCACGCCCACCCGTCGCTGTCGGAAGTGATCCACGACGCGGCGATGGCGGTCAGCAAGCGCGCCATCCACAAGGCGAACTGATCTGCACCCAGGTGGGTGCCGACCGTTGGTCGGCGCACTCCAGCAATCAAAAAACCCCGCCTCGGCGGGGTTTTTTGATTGCGCTGATGATGTAGAGCCGAGCCCACGCTCGGCTATCCCGGGAAAAGAGCCGAGCATCGGCTCGGCGCTACACCTTTCCAGCCGGCTTCTTCGGCGGATCATCACAGATCCGGTGCTGGACCACGGTTTCACCCGCCTTCCATTCCTTCACTACCCGGCAGTGCTCCTTGGGTTTGACCGCCTTGGCCGCTGCAGCATCCGCCTCATCGGCAGCGGCGGCCTGCTGGCGTTCCAGCCATGCGGACGGCGGCACCGGTGTGGCCAGTACCGGCCCCGCAAGCAGGACCAGACCCACCAGCAGCACCGTCCTCATGCAGCCACCGCTCGGCCACCGAGCAGGCGCGCCGGCAGCATGAACAGGGCGCGCAGGAAGGCGAACAGCGCCGAGAAAGTGATGCCGACCAGGCGGAACGGCAGGCTCAGCAGCCACACGAACGGCCAGGCGATCAGGGCGAGGATCGCCAGCGGCCAGCACAGCACGAACAGCAGGCACCACACACCGAGCGCGAACAGGGTCTTCATCACGGTCTCCTTGTGGCGGCACCTTGCCGCCTTCGGACACCTTGGCGCCGCGCCCTGGCCACCCGCAAACGGTTTGCGACGAAACCGGGGCTGGGGGCGATGAAACCGATTGTGGGGAAACCGGAGATTCAGGAGATTGCCGGCCAGCGGCCGGCACTACCGCAGGGATTTACACCGGGACCGCGCCCGGGCGGCCGTGGGTCACCTGGAAACGCGCCGCGGTGCGCACCGCAGCGTCCGCACGCAGCACGCTGTCGGCGAAGCGTAGTTCCGCGTCCACGGTCTGCCGGTTCAGCTGCAGCTTCCACCAGCCACGGCGGTCACCGTCGAAGTAACGGATATGCGGGTTCTGCGGTATCGACGGCCCGTAGTACGGCCCGTATGGCGTGTCGTCGCCGCCACTGCTGATCGCCGGGGCGATGAATTCGGTGGCCACGACCGGCGCACTGGCCGCGTCAAAATCCAACTTCAGATCGTTGACGAAGGTGGAATGCCAGTCGCCACCCAACACGATGGCATTGCCCTGCCCGCCTGCCTGCATCGCCTGCAGCAGCCGGTTACGTGCGGCGGGATAGCCATCCCAGGCGTCATTCCAGAAGCGCTCGCGTGGCGTGCCACCGTCCAGCCGCAGCTGCGCCATCAGCAACTGCTGCACCACCACGTTCCAGCGCGAGCCCTGCGCGGCCGCCATCGACTGCGCGAACCACGCCTCCTGGCCCGTGCCGAGCATGCTCATGCGCGGGTCCAGTGCAGCATCACAGCGTGGCGACTCGCCCACGCCACAGGGATTGGCCGGGCGGAACTGGCGGCAATCGAGCAGGGTCAGCTGCGCCAGATCGCCGTAACGCAGGCGCCGATGCACGCGCAGGCCGCCGTTGCCCGCAGGTGTGCTGCGCATCGGCAGATGCTCGTAGAACGCGCGGTAGGCGGCGGCGCGGCGGATGATGAAGTCCTCCGTTGATACGCCGGGTTTTTCCGGGTGGATGCCGGAGTAATCATTCTGTACTTCATGGTCGTCCCAGATCACCGCGAACGCGTGTGCGGCATGCGCGGCCTGCAGATCCGGATCGAGCTTGTACAGCGCGTACTGGTCACGGTAGCGCTCCAGGCTGACGGTCTCGCCACTGAAGCGTTGCGCATCCAGCGCACGACCACGCGCGTTCTGCAGCGGGCTGTATTCGTACAGGTAGTCACCCGCATGCAGCACCAGGTCGACATCACTCTGCGCGATATCGCGCAGCACCGGGTAGTAGCCGCTGTTCCAGGCCTGGCAGGTGCACAGGGCCAACCGAAGCTGCTGCAGTTGCGTGTCCAGCGGCGGCGCGGTGCGGAAGTGGCCGACCGCACTTTCCTCATCGCCATCGCATGCGAAGCGGTAATAGTAGTCGCGGCCGGGACGCAGGCCGCTGACCTCCACATGCACCGAATGGGCCAGCTCCGGCACCGCGGCAGCCACACCGCGCTGCACCAGCCGGCGCATGCCGGGGTCTTCGGCCACGAACCAGCGCACCGGTACCGCCCGCGACGGCATGCCGCCGCCGTTGAGCGGGTCCGGCGCCAGCCGCGTCCACAACACGGCCCCCTGCGGATCCGGATCGCCGGCGGCGATACCAAGGGTGAACGGATCACGGCCGAGCCGCGGCCGTGGGCCGGCCGTGGCCAGCCCCGGCATCGCCGCCAGCGCGATCGCCGCCCCCGTGCCCTGCCACGCCATGCGCAGCAGGCGACGACGGCTTTCCGGATCGACAGGCCCGCGCATCAGAAGCGCACGGTAGCGGTGGCCATCACCTGGCGCGGCGCGCCGACCTGCATGGTCGCCAGGCTGCGGGTCGGGTCAGCGGCGTAGGTGCCATTGGTGTTGATCGAGGACAGGTAGCGCTTGTCGGTCAGGTTGGTCAGGTTCAGCGCTACGGTCAGGTTCTGCGCCGGGCCGAGCTTGCCGAAGTCATAGGCCGCCGAGGCGTTGACCAGCCAGTAGCTCGGCACCGACACATCGTTGGTATAGGTCACATAGCGCTTGCCGACATGGTTGGCGGCCAGGCGCAGGTCCCACGGGCCCGGGGTCCACGCCAGGGTGCTGGCGAACATCCATTCCGGGGTGTCGACGGTCGTCTTGCCGCGGGTCGGCACCACGCCGTTGTTCACGTAGTCGTTGTCGTAGGTGCTGTCATTCCAGGACAGCGCATTGGACCAGGTCAGGTCCTGCATCGGCTTCAGCTGCAGGGTCGCCTCGGCGCCGCGGCTGGTCACAGAACCGACGTTGGAGAACAGTGCCGGGCAACCGAGGATGCCCACGCACTGCGCGATGGCCAGCAGGCGGTTGTCGAACTTGACGTCGTACACCGCCACCGAGGCTTCATAGCCGCGGCCGTAGCCACGCCAACCCAGCTCGATGGTGCGCGACTGTTCCGGCTTCAGGTTCTTCGCGCTGGCATCGAAGGCGGCCTGCGGCACATTGAACGGGCTGCCCACGCCCAGCGCATAGGCGGCGACGTTTTTGGCGAACGAACCGAAGATCTCGTTGCCTTCGTTGAGCTTGAAGTTGAAGCCGGCCTGCGGCAGCAGGCCCTTCTTCGAGGTCAGGCTGCTGTTGTTGGCATAGCTGCCCAGCGGCGTGCGCACGCTGGTGCGGGTATGCGGCGACTTCGCGCCGATGTCGATGGTCAGCCGGTCATCGAACAGGCGGAAGCGGTCCTGCACGTAGAACTGGAGGGTGATGGTGGTGTAGCGCTGGTGCCACACGCGCTGGTCCGGGTTGCGCAGGAAGAAGTCGTCGGTGATCGGGCCGTCGATGTAGTAGAAGTTGCGCTGCACGCTGTGGCCGTTGTCCTCGTACCAGAGACCGGCTTCCAGTTCGTGGCCACCGACGTTCCAGGTGAACGCCGAGGTCACGCCGGTACGGTCGATCGCGTACTCGGTGGTGCGGATCGAGATCGGAATCTCGCGGCTGGTGCCCGGGTTGGACGGATTGGACGGGCTGAACCAGTGGCCCTGGCCACGGTTGCTGTGGTTGTAGACGTTGACCTTCAAGCGCATCGACTCGTTCAGGCCGAAATCGCCGGCAATGCTGGACAGGTCATCATTGCGCAGGCCGTGGCCGGAGTAGTACGCATCCCACGGGCTGTTGACGCCGCCGCTGAATTTGCCGCGTGCGGCGGCGACGGCGCGATCCCAGTCCGGCGCGTAGTTGTCCCAGTCCCAGCCGAGGCGATCGATCATTTCCAGCGACAGATCCTGGTAATCGGCCTCGACGCGGCGCGAGGCGTTGAACAGCGCGGTGATCCTGCTGTCCGTTCCGAAGTTGTAGGTGGCCTTGCCGTTGAACTGCTTCAGCTCCTGCGAGCCCTTGCCCTTCCACTTGTCACCTTCCGAATACACGCCGGACAGGTAGGCGGCAAAGCCCTGGTGCTCGCCGGTATCGAGGCGTGCATAGCTGCGGCGTGCGCTGTCACTACCAAAGCTCTGTGCCAGCACGACCCCATACTCGGTGGACGGATCGATCGAGTAGAACTGGAACACGCCGCCGAGGTTGCTGGTGGACGGCGTACCCAGTGCGCCGATGCCGGTGGAGACCTCCGCACCGCCCAGGTTCTCGCTGATCACCGCGCGGCTGATGTGCAGGCCGTTGCTGTTGCCATAGGCCATGTTGCCCAGCGGGATGCCATCGAGGGTGTAGCCCAGGCGGTTCTGGTTGAAGCCACGCAGGCTGATGGTGGTGGACCATTCGTAGGCGCCGGTGGCATCGGCCGATTCGAAATGCACGCCCGGCTTGGTTGCAAGCAGCTTCAGCGGATTGGCACCCGGCGGCAGCACCTTCATGTCCTCGGCGGTCACGCGCTGCACCTGGCGCGCTTCACCGCGGCCGATCACCGAGACCGAATCGAGGGTGGTGGCCGACTGTGCGTCGGTGGCGGGGGCGGTTTCAGCGGCAGCCAGCGACGGCAGCGAAGCACAGACCAGCAGGGCCAGCAGATTGCGGCGAAGCGGAGCGTGGGACGGCATGGGGGCGGATTCCTTGGGCACGCTGGACGCCGAAGGGCGGCGTCGAAGGGCAGCAGCGGCGGAATCGTAGAAGCGTCGCGTTACATGTCATTTACACGCCACATACGGACGTTTGGCGTTTCGAATGGTTTGCCGGCCGTGGGGTGGTTGCCGGCCAGCGGCCGGCACTACGGTTATTCGAATGAACCGACCGAGTCGTGGGCCAGGTTGTCGAAGCGGGTGTACTCGCCGAAGAACTTCAGCTTGCACGACCCGGTCGGGCCGCCACGGTGCTTGCCGATGATGATCTCGGCAAGGCCCTTGTCCGGCGAATTTTCCTTGTTGTAGTAATCGTCGCGGTAGATGAAGACGATCATGTCCGCATCCTGCTCGATTGCGCCCGATTCGCGAAGATCGGCCATCACCGGGCGCTTGTCGGTACGCGTTTCCAGCGAGCGGTTGAGCTGCGACAGCGCGATCACCGGCACGTGCAGTTCCTTGGCCAGGCCCTTCAGCGAACGCGAGATCTCCGAGATTTCGGTCGCGCGGTTTTCGCTGTTGCCCGGCACGCTCATCAGCTGCAGGTAGTCGATTACCACCAGGCCCAGATCATGCTCGCGCTTGAGGCGGCGGCACTTGGAACGCAGCACTTCCGGCGACACGCCAGGCGTGTCGTCGATGAAGATCTTGGTTTCCTTCAGCATCTTGATCGCGCTGGTGACGCGGCTCCAGTCCTCGTCTTCCAGCTGGCCGGTACGCAGGCGCTGCGCGTTGATGCGGCCGTTGGAGGAAATCAGGCGCATCGCCAGCTGCGATGCCGACATTTCCATCGAGAACACCGCCACGCCCTTCTTCGACTTGATCGCCGCGTACTCGGCGATGTTCAGTGCGAAGGTGGTCTTGCCCATGGCCGGGCGCGCGGCAAGGATGATCAGGTCGGTCGGCTGCAGGCCGGAGGTCATCGCATCGAAATCGTTGTAGCCGGTCGGCAGGCCGGTGATGTTGCCGCCGTTCTCGAAGCGGCTGCGCAGCTCTTCGAAGGCATCCTTCAATGCACCGGGCATCGCCACGAAATCGGTACGGCCGCGTGCGCCCTGTTCGGCGATGGCGAACACGCTCTTTTCCGCCGAGGCCAGCAGCTCGCTGCTCTCGCGTCCCTCGGGCTGGAAGCCGTCGTTGACGATGTCGGTACCCACCTGGATCAGCTGCCGCAGCACCGCCTTGTCACGCACGATCTCGGCGTAGGCCACGATGTTGGCCGCCGACGGCGTGGTACTGGCCAGTTCGATCAGGTAGGCACCATCGCCCACCAGTTCCATCTTGCCCTGCGATTCGAACCACTCGCCCAGAGTCACCGCATCGAACGGCCGCTCGCGCTCGGACAGCTCACGGATCGCGCGATAGATCATCTGGTGGTCGCGGCGGTAGAAATCGCCTTCGGTCAGCTGGTCATTGACCCGGTCATAGGCCTCAGGGGCCAGCATCAGGCCACCCAGCACCGCCTGCTCGGCTTCCACCGAATGGGGCGGTACCCGCAACTGGTCGATGCGCGACTCGTCGCGATCGCGATCGAAGCCATCACCGCGCTCTCTGCGGTTGGAACGGAAGCCGGGGCGAGCGGACATGCTGCGGTGTTTCCTGCGAAAGTGGGCCGGACGAGTGTAGGCATGCGCCGACCCCGGCGGCCATGGACAAGCCTGTGGATAAGCCGTGGAGAAACGGGGGATATCCGCCGGTGCCTGGCCAGACTGGCGTGGGAGCGTCGCACTGCCTGCGACGGGCGCCATTGCGGCACCCGAGCGGACATTATCGCAGATGGGGCTGGCAACCGCTGGCGTCAATCGCCCTTGACGTGAACCGCGATCAGCGCCAGGAACCGGTCCACGTAGCCCTGCAGGAATTTCTGCGTGCCTTCATTGTGGACCGTGCCATCGGCATCGATCAGGCCGTCCTTGAAATGAATGAACGCCTCGGGCTGGCCGAGCACGTGCATGTCCAGGAAGGCCAGGCTGTTGCGCAGGTGCTGCTGGGCCACGGCGGTGCCGATCTGGCCGATGGAGGCGCCGATCACCGCCGCCGGTTTGCCGGCAAACGCGCTGTCACCGTAGGGGCGCGAGCCGATATCGATGGCGTTCTTCAGCACGCCCGGCACCGACCGGTTGTATTCCGGGGTCACGAACAGCACCGCATCGGCGGCACGGACCTGGTCCTTCAGCCGGGTACCCTGCGCCGGATAGTGGCCATCGAAGTCCTGGTCGTACAGCGGCAGATCACCGATCTGCACGTACTGGAAGCGCGCACGGTCGCCGGCAATCTTCTCCAGCGCATGGGCCAGTTTGCGGTTGCAGGAATCCTTGCGCAGGCTGCCGACGAACACGGCGATGGTGGGGACGGACATCGGGACATACTCCTCACGGTGCGGGAGGCCCAGCCTAGTCGCCGGGCCCTTGCAGGCCGGTGAAGATCAGCCGCCGGTCACGCCAGCGCGCACCTGCCGCCAATGCGCCTGCCAGGCCTGGAACATCAGCACGTTCCACAGATGGGTATGCCACTTGCGTTGGCCGCCGAGGAACTGCTGCCACAGCGGCTGTACCGCGGCCGCCGACAGCACGCCCTCCTGCTCCAGCCGCGCGGGCTGCAGCAGGTCTTCGGCCCACGGCCGCAGGTCGCCCTTCAGCCAGTCACTGACCGGCGCGCCGAAGCCACGCTTGGGCCGGTGCACCATCGACTGCGGCACATAACGGCCCAGCACGCGCTTGAGCAGCACCTTGCTGGTGGTTTCACTGCGCTTGAAGCCCAGCGGCAGCGACCAGGCGAACTCGGCCACGCGAGAATCCAACAACGGTGCGCGGGCTTCCAGGCTGACCGCCATCGAGGTGCGGTCGACCTTGCACAGCAGGTCATCCGGCAGGTAGGTCACGTAATCGGCCAGCATCATCGCATCGGCCGGTGTGCCGGCACCGTGCAACGGGTCGGCCAGGTCGTAGAAGCTGCCCGCGGCCTGCGCCCCGGGCACTGCCGCCGCCGGGTCGCGCCAGCGCGAGATGCGGTTGCGGTACACGTCACCGATGCCACGCGCGCCGGATTCTGCCAACAGCGCGGCCAGGCCGCCGGTACGCGAGGCCTCGCCCTGCTGCTGGGAGCGCGCGCCCATCCAGCGCCGCAGCGGCCCCGGCACACGGCCCAGCATCTGCCAGTTGCGCAGCGCGCGTACATAGCGGGTATAGCCGAAGAACAGCTCGTCGCCACCATCGCCGGACAGCGCCACGGTCACGCCCTGCCGCGCCAGGCGGGCGACCAGCGCGGTCGGCACCTGCGAGGCATCGGCGAAGGGTTCGTCGAACATCGCCGGCAACTGCGGCACCACCGCCAACGCATCGGCACCGCTGACGTAGAGTTCAGTGTGGTCGCAGCCCAGATGCGCGGCCAGTTCCTTGGCCAGCGGCGCCTCGTCGTGGCCCGAACCGGTGAACCCGATACTGAAGCTGTGCACCGGCTGGCCACTTTGTGCCTGCATCAGCGCGGCCACCAGCGACGAATCGGTGCCGCCGGACAGGAACACGCCCACCGGAACGTCGGCCACCATGCGCAGCGCGACCGCGTCACGCAGCAGCCCGTCCAGCTGCTCCTCGGCTTCCTCGATGCGGCCCTGGAACGGCGCAGCCAGCGCCGCTTGCATGCGTGCACGGGCATCCCAGTACGGGCGCTGCGCCTGCTCCGGGCGATGCGCGGCCGCACCCGCCGCCACGGCTTCCGCATCCAGGCGCAGCACGCGCCCGGGCATCAATTTGTAGCAGCGCTGGTGGATGCTGTGCGGCGCCGGAATGTAATCCAGCCGCAGCAGCAGCGTCAGGGCGTCACGGTCGATGTCGTTGTCGAAGGCCGGGTGCTGCCACAGCGCCTTCAGTTCCGAACCGAACACCAGCGTGTCGCCGGCCCAGCCGTAGTACAGCGGCTTCTTGCCAACACGGTCGCGGGCCAGCCACAGGCACTGCTCCTGGCGGTCCCACAGCGCAATGGCGAACATGCCGTTGCAGCGCTGCAGGGTGTCTTCCATGCCCCATTGCAGGATCGCTGCCAGCAGCACCTCGGTGTCGGAGTGCCCACGGAAGGCGTGCCCCAGCGGCTCCAGTTCGGCACGCAGGGCGGCGAAGTTGTAGACCTCGCCGTTGTAAGCCATCACGTAGCGACCATCGGACGAGGCCATCGGCTGGTGGCCCAGCGGCGACAGGTCGAGAATGCTCAGCCGACGGTGCGCCAGCGCGATGCCGGCCCCGGCATCGACCCAGCTGCCGCCATCATCCGGCCCGCGGTGGTGCAGCGCCTCGCCCATGGCCAGGACCTGCGCCTGCAGCACCTCGGCCGACGCCACCGGCGCCGGCAACAACATTCCCGCCAATCCACACATACATCAGGGTTCCTGCGCCAGTTCAAGGGCGGCGCCAATCACCGCATTGTCGCTTGGAAGCCCGAACATTGCTGCCCCCGCCAACGGGGTATAGGTATCGGCACCGCAGACCCGGCGCAGCGGCAGGTGGCCGAAGCCGGCCTCGACCAGGGCGGTGACCACGCCCTCGCCCACCCCGCCACTATGGCGGCCCTCGTCCAGCACCAGCACCCGCCGCGCACTGGCCGCCTGACTGGCGATGAAGCCGGCATCCAGCGGCACCAGCCAGCGCAGGTCGACCACCCGCACCTGCCAGCCCAGCTGCTGCTCGATTGCCCGCGCCGCGCGCAGCGCCATCGGCACGCCGTTGCCATAGGTGTAGACCACCAGGTCGCCTGCCTCCGGCGCATAGACCCGCCCTTCGCCCGGCACCAGCGCCTGGCCCTGGGCGGGGTAGTCGAACAGCCACTGGCCATCGCCCGGCGCATGCAGGTCCTTGCTCATGTACAGCGCGATCGGCTCCAGGAACACCGCCACCCGCCCGTCCACCCGCGCCAGCGCGGCCAACGTGCGCAGCATCATCACCGCATCGTCGCCGCGCGACGGGCAACCGACCACCAGGCCGGGAATGTCGCGCAGCGCGGTGATCGAATTGTCGTTGTGGAAGTGGCCACCGAAGCCTTTCTGGTAGCCCAGCCCGGCCACCCGAACCAGCATCGGGTTGCGGTATTGGTCATTGGAGAAGAACTGCAGCGAGCACGCTTCGCCGCGCACCTGGTCGATGGCGTTGTGCAGGTAGGCCAGGTACTGGATCTCCGGGATCGGCAGCATGCCCATGTTGGCCAGGCCCTGCGCCATGCCCAGGATCATGGTCTCGTCCAGCAGGGTGTTGAACACCCGGCGTGGGCCGAAGCGGCGCAGCAGGTCCTTGGTGACGGTGTAGACACCGCCCTTCTGCGCCACATCCTCACCGAACAGCAGGCTCTGCGGATACTTGGCCAGCAGCTCCTGCAGGCCGTGGTTGATCTGGATGGCGAGGTGCCGTGGTGGCTGCCGCTCGGGCAGGGCCTCCGCACCGCCATACAGCGCTTCGCGCGCATCGGCGGGCACCTCGCGCCGCGCTTCGGCCTGCACCGCCGCCGGCGTGTACGGCGCCAGCGGCGCCATCACCTCCTGCAGCGACTGCAGCGTCGGGCGGCCTTCGGCATCCGCCGCCGCGGCCATGCAGCGCGCGCGCATCGTCTCGTAGGCCACTTCGATGGCAGCCGCATCCATCCAGCCCGACTCCATCGCGATCTGCGCCGAGCGCAGCAGCGGATCCTGCGCCTCGGCCGCGCACAGCTCCGGCAGCGCGCGCCATTCCACTTCAAAGTCGGTGCCGGCGTGGCCCATCAGGCGGGTGGTGCGCAGATGCAGGAAGGTGGGCCGCCGCGTGCGCCGGCAGTGCTCCACCGCCGCCTGCACCTGGGCGTGCCCGGTGGCCAGGTCGAGACCATCAGCGAAGAAATAGTCGAGCCCCGGCTGGCGGCTGAAGCGCTCGGCAATCCAGCCTTCCGGCGTCTTCACTGAAATGCCCAGCCCGTTGTCCTCGCAGACGAACAGGATCGGCGCCGGCAGCTTCTGGTAGGCCGACCACATCGCGGTGTTGAACGCGGTCTGCGCGGTGGCATGGTTGGCCGAGGCGTCGCCGAACGAGCACAGCACGATGCTGTCGGCCGGGATCGGCAACGGCTGCCCCAGGCGCTTGCCGCTCTCGATGGCCAGCGCGGTGCCCAGCGCTTTCGGCAGGTGCGACGCGATGGTCGAGGTCTGCGGCAGCACCCACAACGGTTTGCTGCCCCACACCTTGTGGCGGCCCCCGCTGGCCGGGTCATCGGCGCTGGCGGCGAAAGACAGTGCGGCATCGCGCAGCGGATCGATGCCCGGCAGCTGGCGCGAACGCTCGGCCATGAAGGCACCGGAGCGATAGTGCAGGAAGGCTGGATCGGTATGCCGGCAGGCCCGCGCCAGCAGCGCGTTGCCCTCGTGGCCGGAGGAACCGATGGTGTAGAAGACCTTGTTCTGCACGCGCAGCACGCGTGCCATCAGGTCCAGCTGGCGGCTGGCCAGCTGCGAATCGAACAGCTCGCCAAACGCGGCGGCAGTGAGCGTGCTGCCCGGCAGGATCGGCGCATCCGGTGCCGGGCGCGGACGCGGGGTGCCGCGCCAGCCACGTACCGCATCGAGGAAGTTGACGTCGCACACTTCGGCGCGGTTGAGCACGCGCATGCGTGCGGGAATCGGATCTGGAACCACAGCGAACATCGAACACCCTCCGTGTCGTTGTTGCATTCCGCCCGGCGTTGGCCAGGCGCTACCCTGTGGGGGTCACCCTGGTAAGAGTCACGCAGCCTCGAATCGCGAGCGCACTTCGGCAGTCACGGCCGGCATCGGCAGGAAGCGCGGTTGTTCACGCACGCGCTGCAGCCAGCCACGCACTTCCGGGAATGGCTCCAGGCTGATACCGCCCTCTGCCGCCACGTCGGTGTAGGCGAACAGCGCGATATCGGCGACGCCATATCCGTTGCCGGTGAACCATTGCGCCTGGCGCAGGTGCTGCTCCATCACCGCCAGCGCGGTGGCGGCGCGCTCGTGCAGGCGCGGCAGTTCGGCGCGGCGCGGTGAATCAGCGGGGGTCCAGCCACGGATGAAGCGCGCCACCGCCACGCACGGCTCGTGCGTGTACTGCTCGAAGAACATCCAGCTCAACGCCTGCGCGCGCTCCCAGCCATCGGTGGGCAGGTACGGCGTGCCCTCGGCCAGCCAGAACAGGATCGCGTTGGATTCGGTCAGCACGCGGCCATCGTCGCGGACGATCAGCGGCACCTTGGCATTCGGATTCAACGCCAGGAATTCGGGGGTGTGGGTCTGGCCATGGGCGCTGTCCACCTCCACCCAGCGGTAGCGGCTGCCGAGCTGCTCCAGCAGCAGGCGCACCTTGTGGCAATTGCCCGAGACCGACATGCCATGCACCGTCAACGGGACGCGCTCTTCCACCATCGCCTGCTCCATCGGATCCGGCCGGCGGCCAGCTGCGTGCAGTCTGGCAAGCGCGCCGATGAATGCCAAGCGCGGGTGCAGCATGGCAACCCGGTAGTGCCGACCGCTGGCCGGCAATCGCGTTGCGGCAGATTCATGCGATTGCCGGCCAGCGGCCGGCACTACCGGGCAACGATCAGCGCGCGCGCTGCCGCCACTGCTCGCGCGACTGGCCCCAGATCTGCATCGGCTTGTCGTTGTACGGCGCTGGCAACTCCCCCATGCGCAGCAGGGTGCTGCCGAGCTTGCGCGCGACCGCCCGCGAGTTGTCGTTGTTCTCGGCAATGGTGTGGATCACTTCGTCCCAACCCAGCGTGTCGAACGCCCAATCGATTGCTGCGACCGCCGCTTCCGGCGCATAGCCCCGGCCCCAGCTGGCATGACGGATGCCCCAGCCGACCTCGGTACCGGGCCAGTCCTGCGGTTGCCAGGGCCCCATCCGCCCGATCCAGTCACCGCTGGATTTCTCGATCACGCTGAACATCGAGAAGCCGAACAGCTGCCAGGCGCCAGCCAGGCTGCAGAAGCCACGCCAGGCCACCGAAGGCGGCTGCACGCCACCGAGGGTGCGCATCGTTTCCTCATCGGCGCAGAACGCCAGATACGGTTCGTAGTCCTCACGCAGCAGCGGGCGCAGGATCAGGCGCTCGGTTTCGATGCGCAGGTCGAAGATGCTCATGCCGGCTCCATGTCGAAGGAAGCGTCCATGATGGTGGATTCGCGCCCCGCGCGGATGAATTTCGCCGGCTGCAACGAAACGGGCCGGCATAAGCCGGCCCGTCAGGCACTGCATGCTGCGTCTGGATTACTGGCGCGTGCTGGCTGCCGTGGCACCGGCAGCAGCGGTCTGCGTGACAAGCTGACCGTCGACCACCGGCAGGCGATCGCTGGCCGGCTTGTTGTCCATGCGCACGGTCTTCTCGGCGCCGTCGTAGCGGTAGGTCACGTTGTAGCCCTTCACCACGTCGTTGGTACCCATGGCAATGCGGTTGCCCGGCTTGCTGGCCATGCGCATGGTGCCGGTGGTGCCATCCTCGTTGCGGTAGGTCACGTTGTAGCCGGTGACGCGGCTCGACTCGGAGGTCGCGGTCTCGGTGTGGCACTGGCGCTCGGTGCGGTTGACCACGCGGCCCCCCACATGGCGCTTGTCGATCTGGTTGCCGATGAAGCCACCGGCCACCGCGCCGGCCGCAGTGGCGGCCTTCTTGCCATTGCCGCCGCCGACCTGGTTGCCCAGCAGGCCACCCACCACAGCACCGACCACGGTACCGCCGACGTTGCCGTCACGTTCCGGCAGGCGCTCCTGCACCGTCACGTCCTGGCAGACTTCATGCGGGGTCTGGGTGGTGGAGGTCTCACGCACCGCGTCGGTGCCGATCACGGTGGCGTAGGCCTTCTGCTTCTCGGTGATCGGGTCGACCTTCAGCACATCGGCATATTCCAGCCCACGCGGTGCGGTCGGGTCGAGAGTGTCACCACGCGCGCCATCGTCGGTGGCGTTGCCATCGACCAGGCGCGATTCACCATTGGGGGTTCCGGCGCTGATGGAATCGGGCGATCTGTCGCCACTCTTCATGAAGGCGGCAGTGGCGATGCCACCGACCAGCAGCGCGCCCGCTGCGACCAGGACAGTTGTAGTTGTGCTTTTCATGACCTGCTCCTTGCGGACCATCCGCAACGTTCTCGAATCAGATTGCAGCATGCGCTGCCTGAACGGAATCTCCACATTTCCTGCTCATTCCCGTAACCCATTCAGCATCGGGAAATGCTGGGCCCGTGGTAGCGTTTGCATATTCCCCAAGAGGCCCCCCGCCATGGCCAACCCGATGCTGCTGCCGGTACTGCAATGGGCGCGCCGGCTGCGCTACCCCACCCTGTTCAAGCTCACCGCGGGCCTGTTCGCGCTGACCCTGTTCATCCCGGACCCGATTCCGTTCGTCGATGAGCTGGTGCTCGGCTTCGGCACCCTGCTGCTGGCCAACTGGAAGCGCCGCAACGCCACCACGCCTCCGCCGCTGGAGCAGCATTGAGCCTGCTGGTCGACAGCCACTGCCATCTGGACGCCAGCGAGTTCGACCGCGACCGCGCCGCGGTGGTCGAGCGTGCGCAGGCCGCTGGCGTGCACCAGCAGGTGGTGCCGGCGGTGACCGCAGCCAGCTGGCCGAAGCTGCGCGGGGTCTGCCAGCAGGCGCCGGGGCTGTACCCAGCCTACGGCCTGCATCCGATGTTCCTGGCCGAGCACCAGCCTGGGCACCTGCCGCTGCTGCGCGAGTGGATCGAACGCGAACGCCCCTGCGCGATCGGCGAATGTGGTCTGGACTTTTTCGTTGAAGGCCTGGATGCCGAGGCGCAACAGGCATATTTCATCGGTCAGCTGGAACTGGCCCGTGAGTTCGAGCTGCCGGTGATCGTGCATGCACGGCGCGCGGTGGATGCGGTGATCGCCGCGATCCGTCGCGTCGGCGGCCTGCGCGGCGTGGTGCACAGCTTTTCCGGCAGTCCGGAACAGGCAGCGCAACTGCACAGGCAGGGCTTCCTGCTCGGGCTCGGCGGCCCGTTGACCTACGAACGCGCGCAACGCCTGCAGCGGCTGGTGCGCGAGATGCCGCTGGAACAGCTGCTGCTGGAGACCGACGCTCCGGACCAGCCTGACGCCGGCATCCGCGGCCAGCGCAACGAACCGGCACGGCTGGCGATCATCGCCCGCCACGTGGCGGCGCTACGCGGGATGGAGCTGGACGCGGTGGCCCAGGCCACGACGGAGAACGCGCGGCGGCTGTTCGCGCTGCCCGCAATGCAACGGTAGGTGCCGGCCGCTGGCCGGCATCTGCGCTGATTCAATCATTCCGGAGTTGCCGGCCAGCGGCCGGCGCTACCGATCACGCTTCAGCGTGATCCTCGACCACTTCGGCCTTCACCTTCTTCGGCTCCAGCAGCATTTCAAGCGCCTTGCCGACCGCCGCGAACGCGAACGCACCGGTGATGTGGGTCGCCGCACCCAGGCCCGCGCCGCAGTCCAGCTTCAATGCCGCATCAGCGCCCAGGTTCGGGCGGATGCCACAGACGCTGCCATCGGCCTGCGGGTACTTCACATTCTCCAGCGAATACACCGCCGGCACGCCGAAGTAGCGCTTGGCATTCTTCGGAAAGTTGAACTCGCTGCGCAGCTTCTTGCGGATCAACGCCAGCATGGCGTCGTGCTCGGTGCGCGAGACATCGCGGATGCGCACCAGGGTGGGATCGGTACGGCCACCGGCGGCACCCACGGTCAGCAGCGGCAGCTTGCGGCGGCGGCACCAGGCAATCGTCTCGACCTTCACCCGGAAGCTGTCGCAGGCATCGATCACCAGATCAAAGCCACGGTCCAGCAGTTCGGCCATGTTCGACACCGTCAGGAACGCCTGTACGGCATCGACCTCGATGTCCGGGTTGATCGCGCGGCAGCGTTCGGCCATCGCCTCGGCTTTGTTGCGGCCGTAGTTGCCTTCCATCGCCGGCAGTTGCCGGTTGGTGTTGGACACGCAGATGTCATCGGCATCGATCAGGGTCAGGTGACCGACCGCCGAACGGGCCAATGCCTCCACCACCCACGAGCCAACGCCACCCATGCCCACCACCGCCACGCGGCTGCTCTGCAGGCGCTCGAGTGCGCCCACGCCATACAGCCGTTCGATGCCGGCGAAGCGTTGTTTGACCTGTTCGTTCATCCGGCTATTTTAACGTGCAGGCGCCAGCGCCTGCAGCGCGCCGGCATCGAACCCACCGTTGCACGTCCGGAGAGCCCGCCATGAACGCCAGCCCGCCCCGCCGCCCGTCCACCGCCTACCGCTATCTGTTCGTGCTCGGCCTGGGCCTGTTGATCGGCCTGATCGCCACGGTGATGGTCGGCCGCGCCCTGCAGGCCCGCCGCGATCCGTTCCCGGACAGCCTGATGCAGGTGATGCAACGGCAATCGCAGCTGCTGCAGCAGGCCCAGCAGCAGAACCGCTGCAGCCTGGCCGACAGCGTGCCGCGGTTGCAGGCGATGCGCCTGCTCTCCAACGACCTGGACCTGGCCTTTCCCGGGCTGAAGGACAGCGCGCAGTTCCAGCAACATGCCAGCCAGCTTCGCGGCAACCTCAACGCCGCTCTGGCGGCGCCGCCCAGCGACTGCACGGCCCTGGCCCGGGTGGTGGAAACGGTGCAGGCCGACTGCCGCGCCTGCCACCAGGACTTCCGCTGAGCCGCATTCATCCTGCAGCCGGACAAGGCCTGCGCGGTTGGCGCCTTGTTCACGTTCAAAAGGGGACGATTCGTCCACCCTGCTGCATGACGCAGTACCACCCCAGACACCCGCCTTCACGGCCAGGAGACGCCCCATGAAGATCCAGCTCATCGCCGCCAGCGCCATCGCTACCCTTGCCCTGGCTGGCTGTGCCACCTCGCCCGGCTACGGCGGTGGTGGTTACAACAACGGCTACAACAATGGCGGCTACGGCAACAATGGTGGCTACAACCAGGGCCGCTGCGCCGACTGCGGCATCGTGACCCGCATCAACACCGTGCAGTCCGGCCGTACCGCGCCCAGCGCGACCGGCGCGATCCTGGGCGGCATCGTCGGCGCCGTGGCCGGCCACGAGATCTCCGACCACACCGGCGGCAGCCGTGGCAACAAGAACATCGCCGCCGCTGCGGGCGCGGTCGGTGGCGCACTGGCCGGCAACCAGATCCAGAAGAACGTGACCAGCGATACCTACGACATCAGCGTGCGCATGGACGATGGCCGCACCATCGTGGTCAACCAGCGCGACCTCGGCGGCATCCGCGAGAACACCTACGTGCGCGTGGTCAACGGCAAGGTCATCCTGCGCTGACCTGCATCGGGCCGATGGCAAAGAAAAGGCCCGCTTGCGCGGGCCTTTTCATTTGACGGTATGCAGCGCGATCAGGTCGGCTGAACGGCGTCGGCCTGCAGGCCCTTCTGGCCCTGCACGACGGTGAAGGTGACCTTCTGGCCTTCCTTCAGGCTCTTGAAGCCCTGGGTCTGGATGGCACGGAAGTGCACGAACACGTCTTCGCCGTTTTCTCGGCTGATGAAGCCGAAGCCCTTTGCATCGTTGAACCACTTGACGGTACCGGTCTCGCGATCAGACATCTCACTAACTCCCTGGTGACTCTCTCTTGTTGTAGGAAACGCCTGGTGGGCGGCTGACAAGCAAGGGGGAAGCGAGGTGCATCGATGCAGCGGATCGGGAAGATCTTGCTTCATCAGGCCACGATCCACGGTGACCTTGCCAAGCTCAGCGACTGCAACTTAACCCGCCCAAAACGAAAAAGCAACTGGCAAAATCTTTCACTGTCAACCCCAAAACGACCACCATACGGGACAGCATGGGACTCTCATTCATCTTATATCTGCTAGCGGTCATTTTTGTCCTCGTCGGCATCGCCGGAATCATCCTTCCGGCCCTCCCCGGCATCCCGCTGGTATTCATCGGACTGCTGCTGGCGGCATGGGCCGACGGCTTCGCCCACGTCGGCTGGCCGACCCTGGTCGCGCTGGGCGTACTGACCCTGCTCTCGCTGCTGGTGGACGTACTGGCCACAGTGGTGGGTGCGCAGCGGGTCGGTGCCAGCCGCAAGGCGCTGTGGGGCACGTTCGTCGGCAGCATCGTCGGGCTGTTCTTCATGCCGATCGGCCTCTTTGCCGGGCCCCTGATCGGCGCCTTGGCCGGCGAGTACTGGCACACCCGTGAACTGGGCCGCTCGACCAAGGTGGGTCTGGCCACCTGGCTCGGCATCCTGCTCGGCCTGGCGTTGAAGCTGGCGGTGGTGATCGCGATGCTGGGCCTGTTCGCCTTCGCCTGGTTCCTGTAACCCGCACCGTCTTCACGCCGCGCGCACGCGGTGGCCGTGCATAAACCGTGGGGGCTGGCCGCGATGCGGTACAGCCGCCACACTGTGCGATTCCCGTATTCACCGAAGGGCCTGCTGGAATGACCCTCCCCCCGCTGCTTCCCCGCCTTGCGCCGCTGGCGCTGGCCCTGGCCAGTGCCCCATTGGCCGCGCAGGAATTCGTGCCCAGCACCGATACCTCGCCGGCGGCGTGTGCCGCCATCACCACTGACGCGGCGCGCCTGGCCTGCTATGACCGCCTGTTCGCGCATACGCCGCAGGCCACGGCCGCCGCCGATGCCGCTGCCGAGGCGGCCGCGCAGGCCCGTCGCGAAGAACGCCAGACCGCACGCGTGAGCCAGGGCGAAGAGAAACTGCGCGAGCGGGTCAGCGACCTGTTCCGCCCCGCTGCGCCCGACAGCGCGCTGGCCAATGCCGGCCGCGGTTCGCTGCTGGACAGCCGCTGGGAACTGGCCGAGGACTCCAAGCTCGGCCCATTCCAGCTGCGTGCCTACAAGCCGGTGTACCTGCTGCCGGCGTTCTGGACCAGCGACCGCAACACCACGCCGCATTCGCCGAACCCGGCCAACACGGTCACCACGCCGCAGGTGCTGGACAGCGCCGAACTGAAGTTCCAGATCAGCTTCAAGACCAAGATCGCCGAGAACCTGTTCGGCGACAACGGCGATATCTGGGCCGGCTACACCCAGAGCTCGCGCTGGCAGGCCTACAACGGCGAGGATTCGCGCCCGTTCCGCGAAACCAATTACGAGCCGGAAGTGATGATGGTGTTCCGCAACGGCTACTCGATCGGTGGCTGGCGTGGACGCATGACCGGCATCGCGCTGAACCACCAGTCCAACGGCCGTGCCGATCCGCTGTCGCGCAGCTGGAACCGGGTGATGCTCAACATCGGCCTGGACCGCGAGAACTGGGCGCTGGTGCTGCGGCCGTGGTACCGCATTCCCGAGACCCGCAGCGACGACAACAATCCGGACATCGAGGACTACATGGGCCGCGGTGATGCAACCCTGACCTGGAACCGCAACGGCCACGAAGTCTCGTTGATGGCACGCCATTCGCTGCGTACCGGCAGCCGCTCACACGGTGCCCTGCAGCTGGATTACGGCTTCCCGATCAGCAACCTGCTGCGCGGCCACGTGCAGATCTTCGACGGCTACGGCGAAAGCCTGATCGACTACAACCACAAGGCCACCTACGTGGGCGTGGGCGTGTCGCTGCTGGAGTGGTTCTGATGGACGTGACGATCTGGCACAACCCGGCCTGCAGCAATTCGCGCGGCGCACTGAAGCTGATCCGCGATGCCGGCTTCGAGCCGGAGGTGATCGAGTACCTCGGCAATCCACCCGATGTGACCACACTGCGCCAGGTGCTGGCCGAATCCAGATTGAGCGCACGTGATCTGGTGCGCAGCAAGGAAGCACAGTTCACCGAACTGGGACTGGAAGATGCGGACGAGGCCACGCTGCTGGCCGCGATGGTCGCACACCCGCGCCTGATCAACCGCCCCGTGGTGCGCACGCCCAAGGGCACCCGGCTGTGCCGTCCACCGGAAACGGTGCTGGAGATCCTGTAACGGAAAAGGGGACGGAGGGGATTAAGTCGCTTGTGCACAAACGACTTAATCCCCTCCGTCCCCTTTTCTGGTTACCGCCAGTCGGTGATGCCTTCGCGGCGGTACACCTCGGCGAACGCCGGGCGCGCCTTCATCGACGTGGCATGTGCCTTGAGCACAGGCCAGGTGTCGCTGGGCTTCGGCATGTTGCGCGACCAGCGCATCAGCATCACCAGCATGTAGTCGACCACGCAGGGTGTGGTGCCCAGCAGGTAGGGGCCATGCGCCTGCAGGTGCGTGGCGACCTGCTGCCAGGCCGCCTCAAGGCGCTGACGGGCCATCTCGCGGCTCGCTTCGATGTTTGCCTCGCCCCCCATTTCATGCGGATAGAACCAGGCACGATAGGCCGGCTGCAGCGTATTGGCACACCAGAACATCCAGCGGTAGGCATCGGCGCGCTGCGGCGTACCCAATGTGGGCAGCAGGTTGGCCTCCGGATGGCGGTCAGCCAGATACAGTGCGATCGCCGCCGCTTCGGTCAGTACCAAGCCATCTATCAGCAGTGTCGGCACCACACCGGCCGGATTCAGCGCCAGGTACTCCGCCGACTTGTGCTCGCGCGCGTCGAAATCCAGCAGCACCAGTTCGTGCTCGATGCCCAGCTCGATCAGCAGCCAGTGCACCACCAGCGCGGCGGTACTGGTTGAACCATACAGCGTGGTGCTCATGCGGAAGATCCTGTGCAGGTGGATCAGCCGATTATGCGCCCACGCGCGCAATCGTTGCTCAGCCGCAGCGGCTCATGCAGGTATCGCGGCCTTCGCTACAGGACATGATCGGCGTGCGTATCGCGCAGTCGTGCGTCTTCAGTTCACAGGAACGGCGCAGCTCGGGGTTGGCAACGTCCTTGCAGCGTTTGTCCGGCGCCGGCGCCATCTGTTGTTCGCAGCTGAAGTCGTTGCTGCCGATACTGCCCCGCGCCATGCAGCTGCGATAGTGGGCCTGGCATTGCATGCGGCACTGCGAGGAGGCGGAGAAATCCGCACCTTCGTAGGATGAGGTTGTGCTGCAGCCGGCCAGGACCAGCAGGAACACAGCCGCGACGGATCGATGCAGGCGCATGAGCACATCCAGTGCAGGGGTGTGCCGACCCTAGCAGACTACGGTTACTCGTGCAGGCAGCGACGCGCGCGCCCGATCAGTACACGGGAATGCCGGTGTCGGTGCGGACTTCATTCACGGTGCCGCCGCAGGAGAGCAGGCACTGGGCGTACGGAGCACTGCATGAAGGAAGCGCCGGGGAACCGCAGTAGGTGCCGGCGCCGTTGCCCCCTTCACAGTTGTGCCGCTGCTTGTCGTCGGCGATACCACTGCAACGGCTGATGATCCGGCTCTTCTCGCTTTCGCAGCTGCGCTGATCCGATTCCGCGCGGGCGCGGTTGTGGAAGTCGCACGTCGCCTTCTGGCTCTCGCAGACCGACGCGCAGATCTTCCCCGCTTCGTGGGTTGGCGGTTCGACGAAATAACGTGGCCCGCAGGCACTGCATGCCAGCGCAGCGACCAGCAACACGAAAACACGCGACCACTGCAGCACGATGGACTCCCTTCCAATACGTCAGACAGCGCACGTTAGCAGAGCACACCATCCACGGGCAGGCTGCATACAACAACGGCGCCACACGGGCGCCGTTGTCTGGACCGGAACGGGAGGAATTACTCCACCACCACCGGAATCTTGCCGATGCGGGCCTGCCATTCGCGCGGGCCGGTCTTGTGCACCGATTCACCAGTGGAGTCGACCGCCACGGTCACCGGCATGTCCTGCACGGTGAATTCGTAGATCGCTTCCATGCCGAGGTCGGCGAAACCAACCACCTTCGCCGCCTTGATCGCCTTGGACACCAGGTAGGCCGAACCACCAACGGCCATCAGGTAGGCCGACTTGTTGTCACGGATCGCCTCGATGGCCGCCGGGCCGCGCTCGGCCTTGCCGACCATGCCCAGCAGGCCGGTCTGTTCAAGCACCTGACGGGTGAACTTGTCCATGCGGGTCGCCGTGGTCGGACCAGCCGGGCCCACCACTTCGTCGCGCACCGGATCGACCGGGCCGACGTAGTAGATGAAGCGGCCCTTCAGATCGACCGGCAGTTCCTCGCCCTTGTTGAGCATGTCGACCATGCGCTTGTGCGCGGCGTCGCGGCCGGTCAGCAGCTTGCCGTTCAGCAGCAGGGTCTGGCCCGGCTTCCAGCTGGCCACATCGTCCGGCGTGATCGTGTCCAGGTCCACGCGGGTGCCCTTGGACGAATCGTAGGTCAGCTTCGGCCAGTCCTCCAGCGACGGCGGGTCCAGCATCACCGGGCCGCTGCCATCCAGGGTGAAGTGCGCATGGCGGGTGGCCGCGCAGTTCGGGATCATCGCCACCGGCAGGTTGGCCGCATGAGTCGGGTAATCGTTGATCTTGATGTCGAGCACGGTGGTCAGGCCACCCAGGCCCTGCGCGCCAATACCCAGCGCGTTGACCTTCTCGTACAGCTCCAGGCGCAGCTCTTCAATGCGGTTGGAGGCACCACGGGCCTGCAGCTCGGTGATGTCGATCGGCTCCATCAGCGCTTCCTTGGCCAGCAGCATCGCCTTCTCGGCGGTGCCGCCGATGCCGATGCCGAGCATGCCCGGCGGGCACCAGCCGGCGCCCATGGTCGGCACGGTCTTCAGCACCCAGTCGACGATGGAATCGGACGGGTTGAGCATGGCGAACTTGGTCTTGGCTTCCGAACCACCACCCTTGGCGGCGACGATGACGTCGACGGTGTTGCCCGGCACCACCTTGACGTTGACCACACCCGGGGTGTTGTCCCTGGTGTTGATGCGCTTGCCGGCCGGATCAGCCAGCACCGAAGCGCGCAGCTTGTTGTCCGGGTGCATGTAGGCACGGCGCACGCCTTCATTGGCCATGTCTTCCACGCCCATGGTGGCGTCGTCCCAACGCACGTCCATGCCGATTTCCAGGAACACGGTGACGATGCCGGTGTCCTGGCAGATCGGACGGTGGCCTTCGGCGCACATGCGCGAATTGATCAGGATCTGCGCCATCGCTTCCTTCGCGGCCGGCGACTCCTCGCGCTCGTAGGCGGCGGCAAGGTTCTTGATGTAGTCGACCGGGTGGTAGTACGAGATGTACTGCAGCGCGTCGGCGATGGACTGGATGAGGTCTTCCTGCTTGATCGATGTCACGACTTGCTCGCTTGCTGGAGGCTGGCGGGGGTAATCCGCCCATTTTACCCCCTCCCCCGGCCGCGGGGTGGTAGTGCCGGCCGCTGGCCGGCAAGATCAGACCCCGAACCCTCTGTCACGCGACGCCCCGCTGGCGCGTCCTTGCCCACATGAACGCCGAAACCGCTTTCCAGACCCACCGCCCGCGCCTGATGGCGCTGGCCTACCGCCTGCTCGGCAGTCGCGCCGACGCCGAAGACGTGGTCCAGGATGCCTGGTTGCGCTGGTCCGGCGCCGACCCGGCGGCCGTCCGCGACCCCGAAGCCTGGCTGGTCACCACCACCACCCGGCTCGGCCTGGACCGGTTGCGCGCAGCCAAGCGCGAGCGCGTGCACTACGTCGGCCCGTGGCTGGCCGAGCCACTGGCGGTCACCCTGGAGCCCGACCCAGCGCCCGGCCCCGCCCAGCTGCATGCGTTTGCCGACGATGTCTCGGTGGCTTTCCTGACCCTGCTTGAACAGCTCGGCCCCGAGGAACGCGCCGCCTTCCTGCTGAAGGAAGCCTTCGACCACGATTACCGTGAGATCGCCGACCTGATCGGCCACAGCGAGGCCAACTGCCGGCAGCTGGTGCATCGTGCCCGGCAGCGCCTGCAGGCCGGGCGGCCGCGCTTCAACGCCGACGCCAGCCAGCACCGGCAGCTGCTGGCGCGCTTCATGGACGCTTCCCAGCGTGGCGACAGCGAAGCGATCCAGGCCCTGCTGCACGCCAACGCGGTACTGGTTTCCGACGGCGGTGGCGTGGTTACCGCGGCGGTGCGGCCCCTGCTGGGCGCCGAGCGCATCGGCCGCCTGTTCTGGGCCATCGCCCGCCGTGGCGCGGCGCATCCGGCGCAGTTGGGCTACGTCAACGGCGAGCCTGCGATCCTGCGCTTCCAGGGCGATCGCCTGCACTCGGTCACCACCATCGAGGTGGTCGATGGCCGCATCGCCAACGTGTACAGCGTGTTGAATCCGGAAAAGTTGCCGGACGTTGTCACGCGCGGTGACGGCACTGCGTCCTTGTAATGAAAGGCGGCCATCGTGGCCGCCGTGGAGCCGAAAATGTCCGACCACGCCTCTCCCCGCGTCCCTTACACCCGCCTGGCCGCCGAAGCCTTCAAGGGCCTGCTGGCCACCAGCCAGGCGGTGCATGACAGCTCGATTGATCCGACCCTGATGGAACTGGTGTTCCTGCGCGTGTCGCAGCTCAACGGCTGCGGCTATTGCATGGACATGCATGCCACCACGCTGCGCAAGGGCGGCATCGAGCCGCGCAAGCTCGATACCCTGCCCGCCTGGCACGAAAGCCGTTTCTTCGATGCCCGCGAGCGTGCGGCGCTGGGCTGGGCCGAAGCGCTGACCCGGCTGACCGACGGCGCGCCGTCGCAGGCGGCGTTCGATGCACTGGCACCGCACTTTGATGAGAAGGGCATCAGCGACCTGAGCATGGGCATTGCGGTGATCAACGCCTGGAACCGGCTGGGCGCCGGGCTGCTGCCGCCGCTGCCCTGAGCGCTTCGTTGACAGTGCCTGGACCGCCGGGCACTGTACCTGCCCCGCAGGAAGCATCCGAACGTCATGGCCGACGAAGCCCCCGACACGCCCAGCAAGGAGGCGCTGAAGGCGCTGACCCAGTACCGGGAGCGGGACACCGCGCCGCCCGAACTCCTGTCGACGCTTGAACGGCATGGACTGTTGTGGCCCGTCGAACATCCGGGCCATGAGGCCCTCCAGGTGCGGATGTTCGCCGCCTATGCCCGCGCCGACCGCCAGCATGTGGCAGACAACTTCATCCTCGGCGTGCAGGAGAACCGCAGCGACCTGCGCGCCGGGCTGTCGGCGTATGCGTTCATGGTGAACTTCCCCAGGCATCAGGAGCAGCCACACCCCAGCCTGGCCTGTGCGGTCTGCGGCCAGGTCCGCGAAGGCAGATTCGACCCGACCACCTGGGCGCGCGTCCGCCACAACATCGGGGTCGTGCTCGGCGGAAGCGTAAACGCCATCACCTTCCTGTTGGAACAACACAATCTGACGCCCAGACGGGCGCCCGGCGACATGAGCACACTGGTGGCACTGCTGCGGCTGCTGCACCACGAGAGCGACGCCAAGGACACCCCGTCGACCATCGTCAAACGCGTGCGCGCGCTGCCGGGCCTGAAACTGTCCGTCGAGCAGGCGCGTCACCTGCTGGATGCCCTGGGCCATGCCGGGCTGCTGCAGACCCCCGAGCATCCCGGCCTGGCGCAACGCTTCACCCGGGTCGGCCTGGCACCGCGCACGTCGCGCTCTTCGGACTGGAGCTATCCCGTCGATTTCTGGAAAGGCGCCTACGGCATCGACAGCGGGGCCCTGCGCTTCTGGTTCGCTCACCATCCTGCGCTGCTGGCTGCGCTGGACTGAGCGCGCAGGCGGCGCCGACGCGCTGCCCTGCCGGCGCATGGCAGGCATGCGCCCCGTTCATGCCTCCGCCACGCGCAGGGCGCGCACAATACGCACATGCCTGCTACCCCCACCGCTGGCGCTGCCGCCGCGAAGAAACCCAGCCTGCGCCAGCGCTTCAGGGCGATGCGCAACCTGCCACCGTTCCTGCGCATGGTCTGGAAGACCAGCCCCGCGCTCACCCTGGCCAGCCTTGGCCTGCGCCTGATCCGTGCGCTGCTGCCGGTGGCGATGCTCTACGTCGGCAAGCTGATCATCGACAGCGCCCTGCACCTGAGCCAGCACGATGCCGGCTTCCCGCCACTGGGCGAGGCGCTGTCCAGCGGCATACTGAATCCGCTGCTGGGCCTGCTGGCGCTGGAATTCGGCCTGGCCATCGCCTCGGATCTGCTCGGCCGGCTGGTCAGCTACGCCGATGCTCTGCTCTCGGAACTGTTCGCCAACGTCACCAGCATCCGGCTGATGGAACATGCGGCAACGCTGGATCTGGAGGACTTCGAGGACCCGGACCTGCAGGACAAGCTGGACCGTGCGCGGCGCCAGACCATGGGCCGGATGAACCTGATGAGCCAGTTGTTCGGCCAGGTGCAGGACGCGATCACCGTGGCCAGCCTCGCCATCGGCCTGCTGGTCTACGCGCCGTGGCTGATCCTCCTGCTGGCGCTGGCACTGGTGCCGGCCTTCATCGGCGAATCGCACTTCAACGCGGCCGGCTACAGCCTCAACTTCCAGTGGACGCCCGAGCGCCGCCAGCTCGACTACCTGCGCCAGCTCGGTGCCAGCGTGGAAACGGCCAAGGAAGTGAAGATCTACAACCTGCACCGCTTCCTGGTGGAGCGCTACCGGCGCCTGTCGGTGGCGCTGTTCCAGGCCAACCGCGCCCTGGCCCGGCGCCGCGCGTTCTGGGGCACGCTGCTGGCCGCACTGGGCACGCTGGGCTACTACACCGCCTACGCCTACATCGCCTGGCGCACGGTGCGCGGCGACTTTTCGATCGGCGACCTGACCTTCCTCGCCGGCAGCTTCCTGCGCCTGCGCCAGCTGCTGGAGGGCCTGTTGATCGGGTTCTCGCAGGTGGCCAGCCAGGCGCTGTACCTGGATGACCTGTTCTCGTTCTTCCAGATCCAGCCGGAAATCCACTCGCGCGAAGGTGCAGTGCGCGTGCCGCAGCCGATCCGCCAGGGCTTCGTGTTCGAGAACGTCGGCTTCCGCTACCCGGATGCCGAGCAATGGGCGGTGCGCCACCTTGATTTCCAGCTGCAGGCCGGCGAAGTACTGGCGCTGGTCGGTGAGAACGGCGCCGGCAAGACCACGCTGGTGAAGCTGCTGGCGCGGCTGTACGAACCGGACGAGGGCCGCATCCTGCTCGATGGGCGCGACCTGCGCGACTACGACCTGGACGACCTGCGCGCCAACCTCGGGGTGATCTTCCAGGACTTCGTGCGCTACAACCTCAGCGCCGGCGAAAACATCGGCGTCGGCCAGGTCGAGGCGATGGACGACCAGGCACGCATCGCCGACGCCGCGCGGCGCGGCATGGCCGAGGAAGTGATCGACGACCTGCCCGGCGGCTACAACCAGCTGATCGGTCGCCGCTTCAAGCAGGGCGTGGACCTGTCCGGTGGCCAATGGCAGAAGATCGCCATCGCCCGTGCATGGATGCGCAATGCGCAGGTGATGATCCTGGATGAGCCAACGGCGGCGCTGGATGCGCGAAGTGAGTTCGAGGTGTTCCAGCGGTTCAGGGAACTGGCGGATAATCGCACCGCAGTGCTGATTTCCCACCGTTTTTCCTCGGTACGCATGGCCGATCGCATCCTGGTGCTGGCCGATGGCCGGATCGAGGCCAGCGGCACCCATGAAGAGCTGATGGCCCAGGGCGGCCGCTACGCCGAGCTGTTCGAGCTGCAGGCGGCCGGCTACCGCTGAGAACGCCTCTCGTTCCGCCTAATGAGAACCTGTCTCATTTGAGATAGAATCACCCCGACGACTTCCGATAGATACGCCCATGTCCTCCGCTTTTGGCGCCGAAACGGTGCTTGAGGTCCGTCATTGGACCGATGCCTACTTCAGCTTCACCCTCACCCGCGACAGCGGTTTCCGCTTCGAGAACGGCCAGTTCGTGATGATCGGCCTGGAAACCGAGGCGCGGCCGCTGCTGCGCGCGTATTCCATCGCCAGCGCCAACTGGGAAGAGCATCTGGAGTTCTTCAGCATCAAGGTGCAGGACGGCCCGCTGACCTCGCGCCTGCAGCACATCAAGCCGGGTGACAAGGTGCTGGTCGGCAAGAAGCCCACCGGCACCCTGCTGATCAGCGATCTGCACCCCGGCAAGAACCTGTACCTGCTGGGCACCGGCACCGGCATGGCGCCGTGGCTGTCGGTCATCAAGGACCCGGAAACCTACGAGCGCTTCGAGAAGGTGATCCTCTGCCACGGCGTGCGCTACGAGAAGGACCTGGCCTACCGCGATTACTTCGAGAAGGAACTGCGTGAGCACGAATTCCTGGGCGAGATGATCGGTGACAAGCTGCTGTACTACCCGGCCGTCACCCGCGAGCCGTTCGCCAACCAGGGCCGCCTGACCCAGCTGATGGAAAGCGGCGAGATGCAGCGCACCCTCGGCCTGCCGGAGCTGAGCCCGGAGAACGACCGCGCGATGATCTGCGGCAGCCCGCAGATGCTGGCCGACCTGCGCAGCGTGCTCGATGCCCGTGGCTTCCAGGTCTCGCCGCGTATCGGCCAGCCGGGCCACTACGTGTTCGAGCGCGCGTTCGTCGAGAAATAAGCAAAAAGGGGACGGAGGGGATTAAGTCGTTTGTGCACAAACGACTTAATCCCCTCCGTCCCCTTTTCGGGTTCGTCTCACAGCAGCGCTTCGATCTCGCCGCGCAGCTGCTCCGGCCTGGTGGTGGGCGCGTGACGCGACACCACCTGCCCCTGGCGGTCGACCAGGAACTTGCTGAAATTCCACTTGATGCGGGCGCTACCCAGCAGGCCGCGCTTCTCGCGTGACAGCCATGCCCACAACGGATCAGCCCCCTCGCCGTTGACCTCGATCTTCTCCGACAGCGGGAAGCTGACCGGGTAGTCCAGCGAACAGAACTGGCGGATCTGCGCGGCGTCGCCCGGTTCCTGTGCACCGAACTGGTTGCATGGGAACCCGATCACCACCAGGCCACGGTCGCGATACTGCTGCCACAGCTGTTCCAGCCCGGTGTACTGCGGGGTGAAGCCACAGCGGCTGGCGACATTGACCAGCAGCAACGGGTGCCCCTGGTACCGGGCCAGGGCCTGCGGCTGGCCGTCGAGGTCGCGGAAGCTGAAATCGTAGGCAGTGGTCATGGCAGCGGGCCGTGGGCGGTGAATGCATGTTACCCGCGCCCAGCCCCGGCAACATGCCTTTTGACACAAGTGCGGGCGCCGCCGGCCGGGTTACCCTCGGGCCCTTGTTTGCCTTACCGGAGTTCCTACCTTGACCACTCGCCTTGCCCTTGCCGTGGCCATGTCCCTCGGCCTTGCCCTGCCCGCCTTCTCGGCCGGCGCCGCCACCCCGGCTGCCAGCACCCATGCCCAGCAGGCCAATCCGTTCTTCGCCGAAAGCCCGCTGCCGCTGCATTTCCCGCAGTTCGACAAGATCAAGGACAGCGACTTCGCCCCGGCCTTCGACGCCGGCATGGCGCAGCAGCTGAAGGAAGTGGAGGCGATCGCCAACAACAAGGCCAAGCCGACCTTCGACAACACCATCATCGCCCTGGAAAAGAGCGGTGACATCCTCGACCGTGCGACCACCGTGTTCTTCAGCCTGGTCGGCGCCGATACCAACGACACCCGCAAGAAGCTGCAGGCCGACTACTCGGCGAAGTTCGCCGCGCACAGCGATGCGATCGCGCTGAACGGCAAGCTGTTCGCCCGCATCCAGGCGCTGTACGACACCCGCAGCCAGCTGGGCCTGGACGCCGAAGGCGTGCGCCTGGTCGAGAAGTACTACGACAACTACGTGCGCGCCGGCGCCAAGCTGTCCGAGGCCGACAAGGCCACGCTGAAGGCCATGAATGCCGAGCTGGCCAACCTGGGCACCAAGTTCAGCCAGAACGTGCAGTCGGAAGTGAACGCCTCGGCGATTACTGTCGATGACGTCAAGGAGCTGGACGGCCTGTCCAAGGAGCAGATCGCGGCCGCCGCCGAAGCCGCCAAGGCCCGCGGTCTGGATGGCAAGTACGTGATCACCCTGCTCAACACCACCGGCCAGCCGCCGCTGACCAACCTGGCCAACCGTGCCCTGCGCCAGAAGATCTACGAAGCCTCGACCACCCGCGGCAGCCGCGGCGGTGAGTTCGACAACACCGCGCTGGTCTCGCGCATCATGCAGCTGCGTGCCGACAAGGCCAAGCTGATGGGCTTCCCGAACTTCGCCGCCTACAACCTGACCAACCAGACCGCCAAGACCCCCGAAGCGGTCAACGCGATGCTGGGCAAGCTGGCTCCGGCCGCGGTGGCCAATGCCAAGCGCGAAGCCGCCGACCTGCAGGCGATGATCGACAAGGAACAGAAGGCCGCCGGCAAGAAGACCTTCGCCCTCGAGCCGTGGGACTGGGCGTTCTACAGCGAGAAGGTGCGCCAGGCCAAGTACAACTTCGACGAATCGCAGCTCAAGCCGTACTTCGAGATGAAGAACGTGCTGGAGAACGGCGTGTTCTACGCTGCCGGCCAGGAATTCGGCCTGACCTTCAAGCAGCGCACCGACCTGCCGGTCTACCACGATGACGTCACCGTCTATGACGTGTTCGACGCCGACGGCAGCCAGCTGGCGATCTTCATCTTCGACCCGTATGCGCGCGCCTCCAAGCGTGGCGGTGCGTGGATGAATTCGTACGTCTCGCAGTCCAAGCTGACCGGCTTCAAGCCGGTGGTCGCCAACCACCTCAACATCCCGAAGCCGCCGGCCGGCCAGCCGACCCTGCTGACCTGGGATGAGGTGAACACCACCTTCCACGAATTCGGCCATGCCCTGCACGGCATGTTCTCCAACGTGAAGTACCCGTACTTCTCGGGCACGTCGGTGCCGCGTGACTTCGTCGAGTTCCCCTCGCAGGTCAACGAAATGTGGTCGGACAACCCGGCCATCCTGAAGAACTACGCCAAGCACTACCAGAACGGTTCGGCGATGCCGCAGGCGCTGCTGGACAAGGTGCTGGCCGCTGCCAAGTTCAACCAGGGCTTTGCCACCACCGAATACCTGGGTGCGGCCATGCTCGACCAGCGCTGGCACCAGATCGGCGCCGACCAGGTGCCGGCCGCCAAGGACGTGATGGCCTTCGAGCGCGCCGCGCTGGAGAAGGACGGCATCTACTATGCGCCGGTCCCGCCGCGCTACAAGACCCCTTACTTCAGCCACATCATGGGCGGCTACTCGGCCGGCTACTACGCCTACATCTGGTCGGAAGTGCTCGACGCCAACACCCAGAAGTGGTTCAAGGACAACGGCGGCCTGAGCCGCAAGAACGGCGACCACTTCCGCGCCACCCTGCTGTCCAAGGGCGGCAGCGTGGACGCGATGCAACTGTTCCGCGATTTCGCCGGCCACGAGCCGCAGATCGAACCGCTGCTGGAAAAGCGTGGCCTGACCGGCGCCGGCAACTGATCGCCCGCGCGGTAGCCTGAAACGAAAACCGCCCGGGAGACCGGGCGGTTTTTTGTTGAAGCATCCACGCATGGCGTGGATCTACTGGAGTGCGTCATGTGTGGATCGATGATGCCGGGGTTCGTGGCGCGAATGGATCGTGCCGACCAACGGTCGGCACCCACCAGTAGATCCACGCCATGCGTGGATGCTCTCCGGTCACCGCCGAAACAGTCGCTCCCACCACCGCCCTTTCGGCGTACCGGGCGTGGCAGCGGCAGTCGATGCGATATCCGGGTGCGCTGCCACGAACTCCGCCAGCTGTGCCGCCGCGGCCTCCGCATACAGCATCGCGCCATCCGGCGCGCAGTTCAGCAGATTGCTCAAGCTGGTCGATGCATTGAGATCCATCGGGTTCGGCTCGACCACCTCGCTGGCCTCCAGCAGTCCACAGCCCTTGGCGATGGCATCGTCGACAACACGCCAGAAAACGACCAGGCGTCCATCGGAGAACAGCTCCTCCAGGCGCGCAGCCAGTGCGCTGTCCACTGCATGATCAGCGCGTAACTGCTTCAGCCGGGCATGCGTGATGAACACGCCACCACCATAGTTCTCACGTAGATGGTTGCCGGCGGCAGCATCCGCCCACTGCAACGGCACCAGTTGCCGCCAGTCCGCGAAATAGCGGGCGACCACCGGATCGTCGATGAAAAACGAAAGGGCGCTCCCGCGGAGATAGTGATACCGCCGAAGGTGGCCGGCCACGATCGCCAGGTACAAAGCGTGCCCCTTCTCGAAAGGCACTTCTGCGCTGATCGAGCGAGCCTCCTCGATGCGCTCCTGCAGCTGCTCCATGTAGAACGGCTCGATCTGGAACCGCTGCTGCAGCTCGGTGACCAGCGCGCCATCCTCAAGCGCACGGAAATAAATGTCACGGATCTCGGATTCCGCAATCGGATGATAGGTGATGTCCCAACCCATGCTGCGATGCCTTCAGTGAAGCGGTGATGCCGCTGGTCGACAAGTTTAGCGCCCACGTCACTCCAGCCAGGCACAGCGCCGACAACGCTCGCGCATGACGTCAAGCGATGTCGCTTCTTCCACGATCCGCACCATCGGTCGCGCAGGGCAGAAGTGCAGCCTCAACGTGGCGCCACGTACCCACCCGGCACGCCTTCCGGCGACAGCACCAGCTGCCACAGCTGCGCGTGCCGGCAACGGAAGGTGGCCATCGACCCAGCCAGGTAAAAGCGCCACATGCGCCGGAAGTGCTCGTCGTAGCGCGCATCCAGCCGCGGCCACGCCGCTTCCACGTTGCGCCGCCAGGCCTGCAGGGTCAGGTCGTAATCGGTGCCGAAGTTGTGCCAGTCCTCCAGCACGAAGCGGCCCTCGAACGCCTTGGTGATCTGCACCGCCGATGGCAGCATCGAGTTGGGAAAGATGTAGCGCGCGATCCACGGGTCGGTACGATGCCGCGAGATGTTGGTGCCGATGCTGTGCAGCAGCAGCAGGCCGCGCGGTGACAGGCAACGCCTGGCCACCTCGAAGAAGCTGGCGTAGTTCTTGTCGCCGACGTGCTCGAACATGCCGATCGAGAAGATCGCATCGAACGGCTCGTGCAGTTCGCGGTAGTCCTGCAGGCGGATCTCGATCGGCAGGCCGGCGCACAGTTCGCGGGCGAACTCGGCCTGCTCCTGCGAAATGGTCACGCCGACGCCACTGACACCGTAGCGCTCGGCGGCGAACTTCAGGGCTTCGCCCCAGCCACAGCCGATGTCCAGCACACGCTGCCCCGGGCGCAGGCCCAGCTTGCGGCAGACCAGGTCAAGCTTGGCTTCCTGCGCGGCGTCGAGATCGCCGGCATTGCGCCAGTAGCCACAGCTATAGACCAGGCGCTGGCCCAGCATGGCCTGGTAGAGATCATTGCCGAGGTCGTAGTGGCGGCGGCCCACCTCGTAGCTGCCCTGTCCCACCTGCAGGTTGAACAGGCGCGCCTTCAGTGCATCGGCCACTTCGCGCCAACCGTGCACCCGTTCGTCCAGGTGCGCCTGCATCAGGTGGACAAGGAATTCATCCAGGACGTTGGCATCCCACCAACCGTCCATGTAGCTCTCGCCGAGGCCAAGCGAGCCGTGCGCCATGACCCGCGCGAAGAAGCGCGGGTCATGAACCTGGATATCCTGTGGCTGGGTACCGCCGATGCGGACCCCGGCTTCCTGCAGCAGGCCGGCGACCCGCTCCTGCAACCCTGTATCCACGCCACCTCCTCGACTGCGGTCAACCGCGTGCGAACAGCTCCACGTAGTCCTTGGCCACGTGCGGCAACAGCACCGCCGCCGGTACATCGGCGGTCTGGGTGCCGTCCGAGTATGGACCCACCTGGTACGGCGGGAAAACAAAGCGCAGCGCGGTGATCTGCCCCTTGTCGTCGGTCAGCGGCTGGAACTGGCTGAAATTGTCGGCCTGCGGGCCGGTGCCGTCGGCAATCATGCGCGATGCGTTGCGCAGCGATTCCTGCAGCTGGGCCGGATCCATGTCCTCACCGCTGAGGCGGGTGGCCACGCGTTCACGCAGCTGGTCGGCGACGAAATCGCTGATCGCCTTCCAGCCCTTGGCATCGGCCACCAGCTTTTCGGCGCTGAGCATCTGCTGATGCTGCGGCAGCCACACGAATCGGGCCACCAGCGGTTCGCCATGGGCGCCACCGGTGTAGCGGCTGCCATCAGCACTGACCACCACCAGCTGCGGGGTTTCCAGCAGCTTCTCGAAGCTCAGCGACAGCTCGTACGGCATGGTCGGCTTGTCATTGCCCAGCCCGTCCAGCGCCTGTTGCAGGTCACTGCGCGCACTCGTCGCATAGCTCTGCAGCGCGCGGGCCAGGCCCGGGTAGCGGTCGATGCCGGCCGGGTAGCTGATACCCACCACTTCGCGTTCGTTGTTCTCGATCACGTCGCGCAGGTCCAGCGGCGCTTCCGTGACCGGCGTTTCGCCTGCGGCGGTGGCTTCGGCGGCGGGCGCCGCGTCGGTCGCCGGTGCCGGCTCGCTTTCACGCTGGCAACCGGCCAGCAACAGCACGCCCACCACGCCGGCCAGCACGCTGCCGTGCAATGGCCGGTTGTTTCCAATCTTCATCGGGATCCCCTGTTCATGTTTGTACATCATCGCCTGCCATGGCTGAAGCTTGGCCCGCTGGCATTCAGCCAACGAGCAGGTCGTGGTATTCCTCATGCCGCTGCAGGAAGGCCTCGGCGTAGGAACACGCCGGCACCACCTTGTACTTCTGCTCACGGGCAAAACGCAGCGCCACACGGGTCAGCTCACCGGCGATGCCTCGGCCGGCAATCGGCTCGGGCACCTCGGTATGCGTGATGACCATGCGCCTGCGTTTGATCTGGTAGTCCAGCACCGCCAGCTGTCCGCGCACACGGGCGGTGAAGCGATGGTTGGCCAGGTCGTGTTCGACCTCGTAGGCCAGACCGGGGGGCGTGACCGAAGCCATGGAACTGTCTCCTGCGGCGACTGCGTGGATGGTGCGCAGCCGGGCGCCATGATCGCGTGAAGCCTGAACAGGGGCAAGTCCGTTCCATTCACGTCAGTTTGCGACCCTCAAGCTGGAGCACTGGCGGCCGCTATCGCCTGTGGAGGGGTACGGCCAGGCTGGCACGGCCCTTGCGACCGTTGATCATGTGCACCACCGCGGAGGCTCCGATGCACCCCAGCGATTCCCATTCAGATACCGACCGCGCCCTGCTGGAGGGCCTGCTGCAACTGGCCGTGGAGGGGCAGACCCAGGACCAGGATTTCCAGCGCATCGGCGAAGAAGTGTTCGCCCGCCTGCTGGATACCTACGGTCAGCAGCCCACGCTCTGAAACAGCGGGGGCGGATCGCTGCCGATCCGCCCCGCTCCCGTCATCAACCGCCGCCGAGGCGGAAGGTCGGGTTGGAGAGTTCGCGCAGGAAGTGAGTGAAGATGCTCGGCTGCATGGCCAGCATGAAGATCACGCCGAACGCCGCGCCTGCCAGGTGCGCGCTGTGGTTGATGCGGTCACCGCCGCGCTTGTCCATCCAGATGCTGTAGCCGACGTAGAACGCGGCGTAGACGATGGCCGGCGCCGGGATGAAGAACACCAGGATGATCGACCACGGCTTGATCAGGATGAAGGCGAACAGCACCGCCGACACCGCACCGGACGCACCCAGGCTGAGGTAGTTCGGGTTCTTCTGGTTCTTCAGGTAGCTGGGCAGGATCGAGACCAGCAGCGCACCGATGTAGAACGCCGGGTAGGTCAGGTAGCTGCCGGTCAGCTGCACCATCACGCTCTCGATGAATCCCCCGAAGAAGAACAGGGTGATCATGTTGAAGATCAGGTGCGACCAGTCGGCGTGGATGAAGCCATAGGTCACCAGCCGGTCGTACTGGCGGTGACGGTCGATGGCCGGCGGCCACAGGATCAGGCGGTCGGCCAGCTTGCGGTTGTTGAACGCCATCCACGACAGGATGGCGGTGATGGCGATCAACAGCAGATTGACGGGGGTCATGTCAGGCTCAGGCGCTACGGTAGTTGTCGACCATACGATAGCGTTTCGCGTACCAACCGAAGGCCAACGCCGCGACGAAGGCGAAACCGGCGAAGAAGAACATCAGGAACGCCGCCTCGCTCAGGCCCGTACTGGCGATCTTGTGGGTCACCGCATCGTTGCGCACCGCCGCGTTGGACAGCAGCACCCACAGGTTGCCGATGGTTGTGGTCAGGTTCCAGAAGCTCATCACCACGCCCTTCATCGCCTGCGGCGCCTGGCTGTAGGCGAACTCCAGGCCGGTGGCCGAGACCAGCACCTCACCGAAGGTCAGCAGCGCGTACGGCAGCATCTGCCAGAAGATCGACATGGCGTTGCCCCCGTCCATCACCACCTGGATGCCGCCGACCACGATCCAGGCCAGGCCGCTGAAGGCGATGCCGGCGGTCATGCGGCGCAGCGCGGTCGGCTCGAAGCCGAAGCGGCGCAGGGCCGGGTACAGCACCAGGTTGTTGAACGGAATCAGGATCATCACCAGCAGCGGGTTCAGTGCCTGCATCTGCGAGGCGGTGAACCAGCTCGGCATCTGCATCTGCTGGCCCTGCAGGACCCAGGTCGAGGCCTTCTGGTCGAACAGCGAGAAGAACGGCGTGGTCAACGCGAAGATCACCAGCACCCGCAGCACCGAGCGCACGCCTTCGACGGCTTCGGCCGGATGCTGGCCACGGGCGCGATCGAGCTGCAGCCAGGTGCCACCGCCGATACCGGCCAGGATCGATACCAGCGCCAGGCACAGGCAGATGACAATGCCCAACGAGCCAACCAGGCCGAACGAGGCCACTGCCAGCACCAGGCCGAGCACGGCGATCACCAGGCCCGGACGGCCCTGGCCGGCCACGCGCGTGGTCAGTGCGGTACGCACCACGTTGGCGAACGAATGCGGATCCTTCGGCGGCAGCGGCACCAGCACGTAGCGCTTGCGGCCCAGCCAGAACACGAAGGTGGCGATGAACATCAGGATGCCCGGGATGCCGAACGCCCACTGCGGGCCCCAGTTCTTCAGCACCAGCGGGATCAGCAGCGAGGCGAACAGCGAGCCGAAGTTGATGATCCAGTAGAAGGCGTCGAAGACGATCTTGGCCAGGTGCTTGTTGCTCTGGTCGAACTGGTCGCCCATGAACGAGGCCACCAGCGGCTTGATTCCACCGGCACCGAGCGCGATCAGGCCCAGGCCGAGGAAGAAGCCCTCGCGGCTGTTCTCGAACAGCGCCAGGCACAGGTGGCCGGCACAGTAGACCAGGCTGAACCAGAGAATGGTGTGGTACTTGCCGAAGAACCTGTCGGCCAGCCAGCCTCCGAGCAGCGGGAAGAAATACACGCCGATCATGAAGCTGTGCATGATGTCCTTGGCTTCACCGGCACGGCCTTCCGCAGTGATTTCCTGCAGCAGCAGCGAGGTGATCAGGAACTGCACCAGGATGTTGCGCATCCCGTAGAAACTGAACCGCTCGCAGGCCTCATTGCCGATGATGTACGGGATCTGGCGCGGCATCTTTCCCTGGCCGGCGATGGGGGCAACTGCGTCGTGGCTCATCCTGTAAGGCAATCCTGCAAAGCGAAAGGCGCAAGATTACCGGAAGCAGGGCTTGCGAAGCACGCTGCAGGGCTGCATGACAACGGTGCCAATCCATGGCAGGCAGCGACACTCCGTGCCGGAAGTCACGGCACCTGCACGACAAAAGCGTAAACTTATCGTTATGCGCGCCCTCGCCCCCGCCCGTCTCCTGCTCAGTTGCCTGGTGCTGCTGATGGCGTTGCAGGCACAGGCGCGGCCGCAGGCAACGGCCACCGCCGCCAGCGAGAGCGAGCCCCGGCAACTCACCGTGGCCGCACTGGAACTGCCCAGCCGCGATGACGCGCAATGGAAGTTGCGCCGTGAGCAGGTCGCACAGTTGCTGACCGACCTGCAGCCGGACGTGATCTCGGTGCAGCAGGTGCTGCAGCAGCAGGGCCGCAATCCGGCCTGCTGGCTGGCCAGCCGGCTGCGCTACAGCTGCGACTTCGTTACCGCCGATCCGCCCAGCCAGCCGTTGCGGCATGGCAACGCGATGCTGACCCGGCTGCCGGTCAGCGAGGATGGCGTGACCCTGCTGCACCCACCCGGCACCTTCAGCGCCGCCGGCATGATGCGGCTGAAGCTGGGCGAGGCACTGGTCAACATCTATGTGGCACGGCTGCGCCCGGACCCGGACGAGGCCACCGCCCGCCAGCATCAGACCAGCGACCTGATGACCTGGATCGGCGCCACCTCCGAGGGCATGCCCAGCCTGATCGCCGGCGATTTCTCCGCCAACACTGTGGAACTGGTTCGCAGCACGCCCGGCTTCCAGCCGGCCCGGCGCAATCCCGGCGGCCGCGCCGAGGCGCCTGCAGCCAGTGGCGGTGGCAGCAGTGGCCATGGCCTGGATGTGCTGTTCCAGGTCAAGCACTTCGGCGGCATCCGCCAGCAGCCGATCCTGTTGCCAGCCGACGGCGACCTGCCCGGCCTGCGCCTGGGCGTGATGGCTACGCTGCGGCTGCAGGGTGATACGGCCACGGCCGAATAGGTAGTGCCGGCCGCTGGCCGGCTCCTCGGGTACCACACGATTGCCGGCCAGCGGCCGGCACTACCGAATGACTCCTGCAACAGAAAAGGCCGGGGTCTCCCCCGGCCTTTTCAGTTCATCCCGTTACCGCGATCAGGCGATCGCTTCCTGGTAACGGCGCTCGACTTCGTTCCAGTCGATGACGTTGAAGAACGCGCCGATGTATTCCGGACGACGGTTCTGGTACTTCAGGTAGTACGCGTGTTCCCACACGTCCAGGCCGAGGATGGGGGTGTTGCCTTCCATCAGCGGGCTGTCCTGGTTGCCGGTGCTCTCGACCACGACCTTCTTGTCCGGGGTCACGCTCAGCCACGCCCAGCCGCTGCCGAAACGGGTCAGCGCCGCCTTGGTGAAGGCGTCCTTGAACTTGTCGAAGCCACCCAGGTCCTTGTCGATGGCCTTGGCCACGTCGCCCACCGGGTTGCCGCCAGCATTCGGAGCCATCACGGTCCAGAACAGCGAGTGGTTGGCATGGCCGCCACCGTTGTTGCGCACCGGACCCTGCAGGTTCTCCGGCAGCGACTTGAGCTTCTTCACCAGTTCTTCGACCGGCAGGTCAGCGTACTCGGTGCCTTCCAGCGCCGCGTTGACGTTGTTGATGTAGGTCTGGTGATGCTTGGTGTGATGGATTTCCATCGTCGCCGCATCGATATGCGGTTCCAGCGCGTCGTAGGCGTAGGACAGCTTGGGCAGGGTATAGGCCATGATGCATCTCCTGATTGCGAGGGCACCCGACGGTGTCGGGCGTTGCGCGGTGAATGATGGGGACAGACCGCCAGATTACCAAGGGGGATGTAAAGGAAATTGCGTCCTGCCAGTGAGCATGACGGCAATTGTTACGCAGCAGTGACGCGACGCCGTCCTCATGCACCGTGCAGCGCACAGGCGCTACAGTGCCCGCACCACCCTCGCCCGCCCCTGCCCATGCGCAACCCCCGGCTGCTGATCACCGCCATCGCCCTGCTGCTGCTCGGCCTGGTCGCCAACCATTTCATGCAGCGCCCGCCGGCGCCGCAGTTCGCGCCCGACCTGCAGGGCGCGCCTGCCGCGCGCGCGCCGGCCACGGCCGCAACCGGCAACGACAGCGGCCTGCCCGCATTCCTGCCCGCTGAAGCCCGGCAGACCATCGCCCTGATCCAGCGTGGCGGCCCGTTCCCGCACCGCCAGGACGGCAGCACCTTCGGCAACCGCGAGCAGCAGCTGCCGCAGCGCCCGCGCGGCTACTACCGCGAATACACCGTCGACACCCCCGGTGCGCGCACCCGTGGCGCTCGCCGCATCGTCACCGGCGGCGATCCGCCGGAGGCGTGGTACTACACCGACGACCACTACGAATCGTTCCGCAGCTTCACCGTACCGGCCCAGGGAGCGCAGTGATGAGCCACGATGATTTCGGCCTCGGCCTGCATGACATCAACAATGCAGGCGTTTACGCCATCGACAGCGACGACATCGGCGCACTGGCCGCGGCGATGCGCGATGCCGGGCTGAAGGTGATCCGCATCGACCTGGAAGGCGTGGCCGACAAGCGCACCCTGCTGGCCCGGCTGGCCGCGCAACTGGATTTCCCTGCCGGCTTCGGCGGCAACTGGGATGCGCTGTCGGACAACCTGCGCGACCTGCAGTGGCTGCCGGCCAACGGCTACGCGCTGTTCCTGGCCGACGTGGACACGTTGCGCGCCTCCACGCAGAAGGATTTCGACACGTTGCTGGACGTAATGGACGAAGCCAGCCGCGACTGGGTTGGCCGCGACGTGCCGTTCTGGGTGTTTCTGTCGCAGAGCGCGTGAGGTCATCGCCCAGGTAGAGGCCGGCCCTGGTCGGCACACGTGCTCCGGTAGATGCCGACCTTGGTCGGCGCTTCTGTGCCAACCAAGGTTGGCACCTACCAAAGTGCGAGCCGGCCAGCAGGTTGGCGGAGACGTGCCGTTCTGGGTGTTTCTGTCGCAGAGCGCGTGAGGTCACCACCCAGGTAGAGGCCGCCCCTGGTCGGCGCACGTGCTCCGGTAGATGCCGACCCTGGTCGGCGCTTCTGTGCCAACCAAGGTTGGCACCTACCAAAGCGCGGGCCGGCCAGTGGGTTGGCGGAGACCTGCCGTTCTGGATGTTTCTGTAGCAGAGCGCGTGAGGTCACCGCCCAGGTAGAGGCCGACCTTGGTCGGCGCTTCTGTGCCAACCAAGGTTGGCACCTACCAAAGCGCGCCAGCATGGCCGTCACATCCCGCGATGGGTCCATCGAAAAGCCCTCTTGTTGTTCAAGGGGGCGCGCCAACGGCGCGGGGATAAGGAAACATGCGTGGACAACGGGAGCCGTTAGCGGCTCCCGTTGTCTTCCTGCAGCTCTTTCTTGAACGGGATGTCCGGCGGCGGTCGTGCCACCGCTGGCTGGTCCTGCATGTTCGGATTGGTCAGTCCGCAGCCACCGCCGGCCTGCAGAATCGAGATCACGCAGGAGATCTTCGTACTGGTACCTGGCAACGGAATCTCCATAGCCTTGACGCCCTTGCGCACCCACTCGGCCAGCAGCGATTCCTGCGGCACCCAGTACTTGTCGAACGAGGTAGGCGTGTAGTCGTACGGCGGTCGCTTCAGCCAGGTGCCCGATTGCGCGATGCGTTCCTTGCTCCAGCCATCGTTGGCACCACCGGGGGCACCGCGCTCGGCACGCCCCTCGCCTTCCTGGCCCGGCACGCGGACGCTGCCATCGGCATTGAACAGGCCACTGCCCTTGCCGCTGGTACTGGCCTGGCGGGCGCCCTTCTCGGCGCCGTCCTGGTTGCGGCTCGATGCACCCCAGTCATCGCCCTTGGCGGGCGTGGCCCAGTTGCCCGGATTGGGGGCCGGGCGCGCTCCGGCCTGGGCCGGGGTCGTGCTGGATGCAGCAGGCCGCGCAGTGTTGCTGCTGGCCTGCGTCGCGCTGCCATTGGCTGCCGACGCGGGCGTTGCCGCGGGTACATTGCCACTGGAAGACGAAGGGGCTGCCGCCGGTGCCGAGGCTACTTCGCGCTCGCGCACCTGTACGTCACGACCCGCCGGCGCACGCACCGCCGGTTCACGACCGGCGACGGTCGCCATCCGCACCTGCGGATCGACCACCGCCTGCACCTCACGCTCGCGCACCTGCACGTCGTGCTGCGGCACGCGCACCTGCACATCGGCCGTGCGCAGCGGCTGCGACACCGCCGGTGCATCGACCGTACTGACTTCGCGCTCCTGCACCGGGATGTCACGCAGCTGCGGCGTCCGCACCGCGATCTGCGGCGCACGCATCGCGGTTGGGGTTGGCGGCGCCTGCACCGGCTGCACGCTGCGCTCGCGCACCGTGGGTGTGGTGTCACGCGGCACGATGCTGACCTCGGTGCGCGGCACGCTGACCGGCGGCACCACGAAATCCGTGCTGGCCTGCGCCACTTCGGTGGCCTGCACCGGCGACGGTGGCGGGGCCGCAAGCGGGGCCGGCTCGGCTTCGGCCGGCGGCGACGGCGCGCTGGCTGTCGGTGCTGGAGCCGGTGCAGGCGCAGGCGCCGACGCGGCCGCAGGACGCGGCTCAGGTGCAGTCGCGGCCCCTGCTGCCTGGCCGGCGGCAACCTGGCCGGCCGGTGCAGCCGCAGCCGCCTCGGCACCCGGCTGATCGCCTCCGCCCTCCTGGGAGGCGCGGCCGACGAATTCCACCTGCACACGCTCGCCTTCGGCGCCCTCTGCTTCCGGTGCCGTGGTGCGGATCACCGCAACCCACAGCAGCAGCATGAAGAACAGCAGGTGCAGCAGCGCGCTGGCCAACGCCGAGGTCCAGCGCATCCAGCGCTGATCGCGCGGCGCAGCGTCCCAGTCCTGCCAGAACAACCGGCGCAGCGCCTGCCACGGCGACAGCCGGGGTGATTGGCCCGGCGGTCCAGGCAGCGGGCGCGGCAGCAATACCGCAATCACTTCGCGGGCGTGGAACGGCCGCGGCAGCGGGCCCAGCGAGCGCAGCCACAGCGCCCAGCCATAGGGCAGGCGCGTGGACTTCTCGAGGACGGCGCGTGGCTGCTGGCGGGCCAGCAGCAGTTCGATGAGTTGCTCGGCCCGGGTCAGAGGCACGCGTCAGCGGTCAGGCGACGTTGCCGCGCGGGATATACGGCGCGTGGCCGCTGTCATGGTCGGTCGCGTCGCGCACGGCGGTCACGCCCGGCACGCGGCCCATCAGGGTCTTCTCGATGCCCTGCTTGAGCGTCACGTCGGCCATGCCACAGCCCTGGCAGCCACCACCGAAGCGAAGCAGCACCACGCCGTCGGACGAGACTTCCTGCACGGCCACCTTGCCGCCATGCGAGGCCAGCTGCGGATTGACTTCGTTTTCCACCACCCAGTGCACGCGCTCGACCAGCGAAGCGGCATCGCCGGGGGCCTCGCCCTTGATGCGCGGCGCCTTGATGGTCAACTGCTGGGTACCGGCGGTGCCGGCGACGATGTCGATCTCGGCGCCATCGAGCCAGCCGACGCTGCTCGCATCGACGTAGAGGGTGAAGCCATCGCAGTCCACCGCCCACTCGTCACCGAGCAGGTCGGTCGGTTCGGCGAACTCCAGCCGGGCATCGGCGCGCGGGGTGCCGGGCTCGACCGCACTCAGGCGCACGCCCATGCCGGGCACGCCCTCGCGTTCGATCAGCTTGCGGAAATGGGTCTGGGCAGTGTCGGAGATCTGGATCATCAGGCTATTCTAGCCAAGTAAGCGTCAACCGCTCATTCGGTTTATACACCGTCCGGCGCATTGTTCAGTCAACACGAGGTGGAGATTCCCATGGCCGACCTGATTCCACTGGCCCAGGCCCGTTGCGTGCCGCGCAAAGGCAGCGATCACAAGCTTGGCGAAGCCCGCCTGGCCGAACTGCTGCCGCAGATTCCCGGCTGGGAGCTGAGCGAGGGCGGCCAGGCCCTGTCGCGCACCTTCCGCTTCAAGGATTACTACGCCACCATGGCCTTCGTGAACGCGCTGGCCTGGATCGCCCATCGCGAGGACCACCATCCGGACCTGGGCGTGCACTACGATCGCGCGGCCGTGCGCTTCTCCACCCACGATGTGGGCGGCCTGAGCGAGAACGACTTCATCTGTGCGGCGAAGACTTCGGCCCTGACGGAGCAACTGCCATGAACGTACGTTTGCTGAGCCTGTCCCTGATCGCTGCGACCGGCCTGGCCGGCTGTGGCGCGTCCGAACCAGCGGCACCACCACCGCCGCCGCCGACCGAAGTGGCTGCGGTGAAGACACCGCCGCCGCAGTACCCGCTTGAGCTGGCCTGCATGGGTGTGGGCGGCACCAGCACCTTCAAGGTGACCATCGGCACCGACGGCAAGCCGAGCGAAGTGGCTCTGCTGACCGGTGCCGGCAACCCCCAGCTGGACGAGCTGGCCAGGACCGCCGTACAGGGCTGGCAGTTCAATGCCGCCACCCGCAACGGCCAGCCCGTGCCGGCCACGATCCAGGTGCCGGTGAGCTTCAACCCGCCGCAGCCGAAGCCGGACCAGTGCTTCGCCATCGAAGAACGCCTGCGCCGCGGCGGCTGATCGCGCGCGCCCCGACGAGGCCAGCCGACGCCCGCCTCGCCCTCCCCGCCCCGGGTTCATCCGGGGCGGTTGTCTGTTGACCAGGACCGCGTCGGTACATGCTGCAGATTCCCCCCGAAAATGTCTGGATCGCACTGGCGGTCACCCTCGCGGCCGGCCTGGCCACCGCCATCGGTAGCCTGCTGGTGCTGTTCTCGCGCCGCCCCAACCCGCGCCTGCTGGCCTTCGGCCTGGCCTTCGCCGGCGGTGCGATGGTCTATGTGTCGCTGTCGGAGATCCTCAACAAGTCCATTGCCTCGTTCGCACTGGCCTATGGCGAGCGCACCGGCTTCACCTACGGCACTCTGGCCTTCCTGCTGGGCGTGATCGTGATCGTGCTGATCGACCACTTCATCCCCAACCCGCATGACAGCCTGGACAAGCAGGACCCGGCGTTCCGCGAGAACAGCCGCGAGTACCTGAAGCGGGTTGCCCTGCTGACCTCGATCGCGATCACCGCGCACAACTTCCCGGAAGGGTTGGCAACCTTCTTTGCCACGCTGGAGAGTCCGTCGGTCGGCATGCCGCTGGCCTTCGCCATCGCCATCCACAACATCCCCGAGGGCATTGCGATTGCGGTGCCGGTGTACTTCGCCACCCAGAACAAGTTCTACGCGTTCAGCGCCAGCCTGCTGTCGGGCCTGGCCGAACCGGTGGGTGCGGCGCTTGGCTACTGGCTGCTGTCCGGATCACTGTCGCACGCCACCTTCGGCTGGGTGTTCGGGCTGATCGCCGGCGTGATGGTGTTCCTGGCGCTGGATGAACTGCTGCCGGCGGCCAAGCGCTATGCCAAGGGCCACGAAACGGTGTATGGGCTGGTGGCAGGCATGGGCACGCTGGCGATCAGCCTGGTGCTGTTCAAGTGGTGAGGGGTTTGCGACCCGCCCTGTAGAGTCGAGCCATGCTCGACTGCTCTTCGGCCGGGGCGCGCGAAAAGCCAGTCGAGCATGGCTTGTATGTTCCTCCCGGCTCCTACGCGGTATGTAGGAGCCAGGGTGGAGGGACCGTCAAGCATGCATCTGCGGATACTAGCCGACAGACGAGTCGAGCGATCCCCATCCCGCACACGAACGTCGA
>NZ_JCAFWP010000008.1:0-112903 GCF_059295135.1 Stenotrophomonas sp. INTA L402-1 | reverse complement strand
AGATGTGTATAAGAGACAGATGCTCGACTGCTCCACAGCCAGTCGAGCATGGCTCGACTCTACAGAAAGCAACGACACGGACGCGACCATGGCAGACCCCTACAACAGCGGCTCCCCTTCCCCGCCCGCGCTGCGCTTCGACGATGCGCTGGTCACCACCGCCTTCGAGCTGCCCGGCCATCGCGTCGTGCGCAATCTGGGTGTGGTCCGCGGCATCACCGTGCGCTCGCGCTCGATCGTCGGCAACTTCCTGGGCGGCATCCAGACGATCTTCGGTGGCAACATCACCATCTACACCGAGCTGTGCGAACAGGCCCGCGAGGAAACCTACCGCGACATGGTCAAGCACGCGCGGCAGCTGGGCGCCAACGCGATCATCGGCATGCGCTACGACGCCACCGACGTGATGACCGGGCTGACCGAGGTGCTGTGCTATGGCACGGCGGTAGTGGTGGAACCGCTGCGTTGAAGCCGACGTTCCGCCGGGCATGGCCCGGCGCTACCGGCGTGGTAACGATCACGCCGCCGGCGGGGGTGCGGGCACCTCGACCTGCTGCACCGGCAGGGTCACCATCATCACCGTCGGATCGTCTGGATCCAGCCTGGTCTTGAAGCCCAGGCTCTGGCACATCGCCAGCATGGTGCTGTTCTCGCGCAGCACCTGGCCTTCGACCACGTCCAGGCCCAGCCACTTGGCGTACTCGATCATGATCGCCATCAACCGCCAGCCGATGCCGTGGCCCTTCAGGTCCGAACGGATCAGGATGCCGTACTCGCCACGGTGGTAATCGGCATCGGCGTGCAGGCGCACCGCACCCAGCATTTCGCCACTGCGTGGCTCGATCGCCACCAGCGCGATCGAGCGTGCGTAATCGAGCTGGGTCAGGCGCGCGATGAACTCGTGGCTGAAGTGCTTCACCGACTGGAAGAAACGCAGGCGCAGATCCTCGTCACTGACGCGGGCGAAGAACGCACGGAACAGTGCGTCGTCCTCCGGCCGCACCGGGCGCACGAAGGCACGGCCGCCATCGGACAGCTCGATGGTGCGCTCCCACTCCTTCGGGTACGGGAATACCGAGAAACGCGGATGGCCGCGGCCCTTGTGCAGGATGCGCGACGGCGCCACCGCTACGCGGGCATCGAGGGCGAGGATGCCCTTGCCGTCGACCAGCAGCGGGTTGATGTCCAGCGTGCGCACTTCGGGGATATCGGCAGCCAGTTGTGCCAGCTTCACCAGCGCCAGCGCCAGCGCGCGCTCATCGGCGGCCGGCACATCGCCATAGGCCTTGAGGATGCGCGAGGCGCGGGTCTGGCCGATCAGTTCATGGGCCAGGCGCAGGTCCAATGGCGGCAGCGCCAGTGCCTTGTCGTTGATCACTTCGACTGCGGTACCACCACGGCCGACCACGATCACCGGGCCGAACGTCGCGTCATCGGCGATGCCGACGATCAGTTCGCGCGCCTTCGGGCGGACGATGGTGGGCTGTACCAGCAGGCCATCGATGCGTGCATCCGGCCGCAGCTGGCGTGCGCGCGACAGGATCGCGTTGGCCGCGCTCTGCACCGCCGGCAGCGTGGACAGGTTGAGGCGCACACCATCCACTTCGGACTTGTGCGGAATATCCGGCGACAGGATCTTCAGTGCGACCGTGGCACCGCGTTCCAGCAGCGGCTGCGCCAGATCCATCGCCTCGTGCGCATCGCGTGCATGCATCACCGGTGCGGAGGGAATGCCATAGGCCTTGAGCAGTTCATGCGTGGCCAGCGGGTCCAGCCACTGCTGGCCGTTGGCCAGGGCGGCATCGACCACTGCGCGCGCGGCGGCCGTGTCGACACTGAAATCCTGCGGCAGGCTGGGCGGCGTTTCCATCAACGCGTTCTGCGCTTCGCGGTAGCGCACCAAGTGCTGGAAGCCACGTACGGCTTCGGCCTCGGTCGGGTAGGTCGGGACGCGTGCCGCGTTGAGCGTGGCGGTGGCCTGATCGTCGTTGCCCAGCCACACCGCGAAGACCGGCTTGTCGCGGTGATGGCGCGGCCGCAGGCCGAGCGTGCGGGTGAGCGCTTGCGCGGCGTCGGCCGATGACGTGAACGCGGTCGGCACGTTCACCACCATCACCGCGTCATTCTCGTTGTCGGCCAGCAGCGCTTCGATGGCCGCGGCATAGCGGTCACCATCGGCATCGACCACGATGTCCACCGGATTGCTGCGCGACCAGCCCTGCGGCAGCACCGCGTCGAGTTTCTCGATGGTGCTGTCGGACAGGTTGGCCAGCGTGCCACGCAATGCGATCAGCTGGTCCACCGCAAGGCGACCCACGCCACCACCGTTGCTGAGGATGGCCAGGCGGCGACCGGGGAACGTCCCCAGCCGACCCAGCGATTCGGCGGCAGTAAACAGTTCGTCCAGCGCACCCACGCGCAGCAGGCCGGCGCGGTTGAAGGCAGCACCGTACACATCATCGGCGCGGGCCAGGGCCTGCACATGGGTATCGCGGCTGCCCGGCTGCACGCGCTCGGCACGGCCGGACTTCACCACCACCACCGGCTTGGCACGCGCGGCGGCACGCGCGGCCGACATGAACTTGCGCGCATCCTTGATCTGCTCGACGTAGAGCAGGATGGCGCGGGTACGGTAGTCGGTGGCGAAGTAATCGAGCAGGTCGCCGAAGTCGACGTCCATCGTGTCGCCCAGCGAGACCACGGCGGAGAAGCCGACCGAGCGCGCCACACCCCATTCCACCAGCGCAGCGGCAATGGCCGAGGATTCGGAGATCAGCGCGAGGTCACCGGCCTGCGGGAAGTGCGCGGCGATGCTGGCATTGAGCCGCGCATGCGGTGCGATCACACCCAGGCAGTGCGGGCCAAGGATGCGCAGGCCGTGCTTGCGCGCCACCGTTTCCACCTGTTCCGACAACGAGCCCGGGCCTTCGCCCAGGTGCGCGGTGAGGATGATCGCGGCCTGCACGCCGCGTTCGGCGGCGGTGCGCACCACCTGCGGCACGATCGCCGCCGGTGCGGTGATGACGACCAGGTCCGGTACCCAGTCCAGATCCTTCAACCGCTTGATCGTGCGGATGCCATCGATCTCGGCATGCCGCGGGTTGATCCACGCCACCTTGCCAGGGAAGCCGGTACCGCGTAGGTTGCGCATCACCGCGCGCCCGGCCGAACGCTCACGCGGACTGCCGCCGATCACCGCGACCGACTGCGGACGAAACACGGACTGCAGGTGGTAGGTACTCATGCGCCTACGGTACCCAAAAAAGGGGACGGAGGGGATTAAGTCGTTTGTGCCTCATGTGCCTTGAACGACTTAATCCCCTCCGTCCCCTTTTTGTTCTGCGTGCCGACCAAGGTCGGCACCTACCGGAGCACGGTGGTTCCGGCTTACAGCAGCGTGCCGTGCAGGATCATCGCGGCGATGCTGAAGTAGATCACCAGGCCGGTCACGTCCACCAGGGTGGCCACGAACGGCGCCGAAGCGCTGGCCGGGTCGAAGCCGAACCGCTTCAGGATGAAGGGCAGCATCGAGCCGGACAGCGAGCCGAAGGTGACGATGCCGACCAGCGCGGCGCCGATGGTGATCGCCAGCAGGATCCAGTGTTCGCCGTAGTCGTGCAGGCCGCCCAGCTGCCAGATCACGATGCGCACGATGGCCAGGCAGCCAAGGATCGCGCCCAGCACCATGCCGGTGGGCACTTCGCGCAGGGCCACCTTCCACCAGTCACGCAGGCGCAGTTCGCGCAGTGCCAGGCTGCGGATCAGCAGCGAGGTAGCCTGCGAGCCGGAGTTGCCGCCCGAACTCATGATCAGCGGGATGAACAGGGTCAGCACCACGGCGCGCGCCAGTTCATCCTCGTAGTGCTGCATCGCGCTCGCGGTCAGCATCTCACCCAGGAACAGCACGCTCAACCAGCCGGCGCGCTTGCGCAGCATCTCGAAGAAGCTGATCTGCATGTACGGCTTGTCCAGTGCCTCCATGCCGCCGAACTTGTGCGCGTCCTCGGTGGATTCCTCGATCAGCGCATCGAGCACGTCGTCCACGGTGACGATGCCGAGCATCTGCTGCTGCGCGTCGACCACCGGGATCGCCAGCAGGTCGTGGCGGCGGATCAGCCGCGCCACCTCTTCCTGGTCCATCAGCGCATCCACCGTCACCGGCGGATTGACCTGGGCCACATCCAGGATCGACTCCTCGGGCAGGCCGGTGATCAGCCGGCGCATGGTCACTACCTGCTGCAGTTGCTGGCTGGCCGGGTCCAGCACATAGATCGCGTACACCGTCTCGCGGGTGCGCTCGACCTGGCGGATGTGCTGCAGGGTCTGCGCAACGGTCCAGCTTGCGGGTACCGCAACGTACTCGGTGGTCATCAGCGCGCCGGCGGTGTTCGGCGGGTAGCTGAGCAGCTTCTGGATGGCCTGGCGGGCATCGGTGCCGAGCAGCGGGATCAGCCGCGCGCGTTCTTCCTCATCCAGCTCGTGGACGATGTCGGTGGCACGGTCGTCGGCCATCAGCCCCAGCAGGGCCGCGGCGCGTGCCGGCGGCAGCGCGGCCACCAGCTCGCCGCTGCGGTGCAGCTCCGGTGCTTCGAGCATCTTCACCGCGCGCGGCAACGGCAGCGCCGCCAGCGTTTCCGCAGCGCGCGTCAGTTCCAGCGTATTGAGGAATTCCACCGCGTCGGCGGTGTTGTAGTTCGCCAGGGGTGCGGCCAGTGCGGCGGCATCGGCCACCGGGCGCAGCAATTGCTTCTGGTTCATCGGTTTTGCCTTGTGGGGGTGCGACCTCGCGCAACGCCAACGCAGGCAAACCGTCCCGATGTCAGGCGGTGGCCATCGCTGGCGTCGAACGAGGTCGACTTCTACTGTCGCTGGACATGGGTTGGGGACTCCGGGATGCGTGTGCCGGCGGACGCGCCGCCAGCGGCGGGCAGTCTGGACCCGTGGGCCATGCAGGTCAACCCGGCAGCCTTGCGCAGGGCGCCTGCCCGGCAGGTTGTTCTCGTGCATACACAGGCCGGCGCGCATAATGACGCGGTGGCACTCGCCTCCCCTTCCCCCACCCGAACGGACACACCGCGGGCTTCCCCGATGACCAGGTATTCCCATGCATAGCGGTGGTCTGGAACTGGCCCTGGTGCTGCTGCTCGCGGCGGTCATCGCCGTGCCGGTGTTCAAGAAGTTCGGCTTCGGCGCGGTACTGGGCTACCTGGCGGCCGGTGTGGTGCTGGGCCCGGACGGGCTGGGCTTCGTGCAGGACGCCGACCGCATCCTCGGCGCCGCCGAGATCGGCGTGGTGATGCTGCTGTTCGTGATCGGTCTGGAACTGTCGCCGGCCCGCCTGAAGGTGATGCGGCGCTCGGTGTTTGGTGCCGGTGCGGCACAGGTGGCGCTGTCCGGGCTGGTGCTGGGCGGCCTGCTGCTGCTCGACCATTTCCAATGGAAGAGCGCACTGGTGGTGGGCGTGGCACTGGCTCTGTCGTCCACCGCGGTCGGCCTGCAGCTGCTGTCAGAACACAAGGCGATCAACAGCGACCATGGCCGGCTCGGGTTCGCCATCCTGCTGTTCCAGGACCTGATCGCGATTCCGCTGCTGGCGGCCATCCCGCTGCTGGGCGGGGTAAAGAACGAGACCCTGCGCTGGGAAGACGCCGCCGTTGCCCTCGGCGCGCTGGCGGTGGTGATCCTGTGCGGGCGACCGGTGCTGCGCAGGGTGTTCAGCATCATCGCGCGTACCCGCAGCCCGGAAGTATTCACCGCCACCGCACTGCTGGTGGTGCTGGGCACCGCCTGGTTCATGCAGGAGGCCGGCCTCAGCCCCAGCCTGGGCGCGTTCCTGGCCGGCGTGCTGCTGTCCGATTCGGAGTTCCGGCACGAACTGGAAGCGCAGATCGAGCCGTTCAAGGGGCTGCTGCTGGGGCTGTTCTTCATTGCGGTGGGCATGGGCATCGACCTCGACCGCATCGTTACCGAGCCGTGGCTGATCGCCGCCGGCGTGGCGATCCTGCTGGTGGTCAAGTTCAGCCTTCTGTATGTGATTGGCCGTATTGCAAAGCTCAGTTCACGGCACTCGCTGCTGCTGGGCAGCGTGCTGTGGCTGGGCGGCGAATTCGCCTTCGTGGTGTTCAACGAAGCGCAGCGCGCGCACCTGCTGGGCAACGCCAACCATGACCGGCTGGTGGCGATCGTCGGCCTGTCGATGGCGATCACGCCGCTGCTGATGATCGCGCTGCTCAAGCTGCTCGGCCAGGAGAAGGCAACGCCGCGCGAGGCAGCCGAGGCAGACAAGGTGGCACCGGACAACCGGCCGAAGGTGCTGATTGCCGGCATGGGCCGCTTCGGCCAGGTCATCGCGCGCCTGCTGACCGCGCAGAAGGTGCCGTTCGTGGCACTGGAAGCGAACCCCGATACCGTGGCCGACCTGCGCCGCTTCGGCAACCAGCTGTACTACGGCGACCCGACCCGGCCGGAGATGCTGCGCGCGGCCGGCGGCGAGCACATCGATGTATTCGTGATCACCGTGGACGACCCGGAGACCAACCTGCGCGCGGTGCGCATGGTGCGCCGGTTGTACCCGGACGCGAAGGTGCTGGCGCGCGCACGCAACCGCCAGCATGCGTGGCGCCTGATGGACATGTCGGCTGAGCCGTTCCGCGAAGTGTTCGGCACCAGCCTGGAAATGAGCGGGCGCGTGCTGACTGCATTGGGTGTTGCACCTGAAGTGGCTGAACGCCACGTGCAGCGCTTCCGTGAGCACGACGAGCAGCTGCTGCGCGACCAGTACCTGGTGTACGACGACGAGGCTGCAGTGATCCAGACCTCGCGCGATGCACGCAACGACCTGATGCACCTGTTCGAGGCCGACGCGGAAAGCGACGGCAAGTAGGCGTGCCGACCAACGGTCGGCACCCACCACAGATTGCGGTAGTGCCGGCCGCTGGCCGGCCGCCTCGAAATTCCGGTGGTTTCATGAGGTTGCCGGCCAGCGGCCGGCACTACCCACTGCGGATTCCGGCAGTAGATCCACGCCATGCGTGGATGCTTTGGATTCCGGACACGATCATCCACGCATGGCGTGGATCTACTGGGTCCCGATCAGCCGTTGTCGCGCAGGAACCGCGCCATCGACGAGACGCCCGGCACGCGTGGTTCGAACTCGCCGGCCACGTCGATGAAGCCGCGCATCACCGCGATCTCGCGCGGGCTGCGGTTGAGGCTGTCGCGCACTTCCGGGTCGGCACCGGCGCGCAGCAGGCGCTGCACCAGCAGTGGCAGGCCGTGCAGGGCGGCCAGATGCAGCGGGCCGAAACCGCGCGGATCACGCACGTCCAGGCTCACGTCCTCGTCCAGCAGGCGCTCTACCGCCGCCATCACCACCTGCTCGTCGCAGGCGGTACCCGGCTCGGCACGCGCACCCAGCAGCAGCAGCAGCGGCGTGACCGAACCGGCGGCGGCCTGGTCCGGTTCGGCACCGGCCAGCAGCAGGGTGTCGAGCAGGGCCAACAGGCGCGAGCGGTCGCGGGCACTGAAACCGTACAGCGCGGCACAGTGCAGCGGGCCCAGCTGCTGCGCGTCACCGGCATGCACGTCGGCACCGGCGGTGAGCAGGCGCGCGACGATGTCCGGCAAGCCAAGCGCCGAGGCCAGCATCAGCACGGTCACCCCGCCCGGCAGGCGGTGTTCCAGCTTGGCGCCGGCGTCGAGCAGGGCCGATACGATGTCCACCTGGCGCATGCTGACCGCCGCCGACAGCGGCGTCGCGCCACTGGCAGCGGCGTGCTGCGGATCGGCGCCGCGTGCCAGCAGCAAGTCGGTTACTGCCAGATGGCCACCACCGGCCGCACGCAGCAGCGCGGTGCAGCCCTGTGCGTCGACTGCGTCGACGGCAAATCCCAGATCGATCAGGCGGCGCACCGCATCGACGTCACCAGCCATCGCGGCGGCCGGCAGATCGGCCTCGCGCAGGGTGCGGCGCGGCAACGGCCACACCCGCCAGTCGAGCCAGTCGGCCAGGTCACGGCGACCGATCGACAGCGCCACGCCCAGCGGCGTCTGCCCATCGGCGGCACGTGCTTCCGGCGAGGCACCGTGCTGCACCAGCAGCTTCAGCGCGCCTTCGCGGGCCAATGCGGTGGCCAGATGCAATGCGGTCATGCCATGGCTGTCACGCGCTTCACGATCGACACCGGCCTTGAGCAGGGCCTGCTGCAGGCGCAGCCAGCCCAGGCGCACTGCCAGCGACAACGGCGGGTCACCCGCCGGCGAGGCCGCGAACGGATCGGCACCACGTTCCAGCAGTTCCAGCGCCAGCTGCTCCAGGCCGCGGGCGGCCTGATCGTGCTGTGCGCAGGCGGCAAGGAAGCGCGCCAGGCCACCGCGTCCGGCCGGCGACAGGCCGCGCTGCAGCATGACCTGCAGCGCCGGCACCGCATCGATGCCGCGCGACAGCAGCGCGAACATCGGCGTGTCGGAGCAGGCGTCACGCACGTAGGGATCGGCGCCGTGGCCCAGCAGCCAATCGACCGCACGCGGCTCCAGTGCCAGTTCCGGATCGAGCAGCAGGCCACCCAGTTCTTCCGGCTGGCACAGCTTGGCCAGCGCGGCCATGCCATCGGTGTTGCCGAAGCCCAGCGCTTCGCGCAGCAGGGTCAGCGGCGGACGGTCCGGCAGCAGGCCACTGGCGCTGGCGGCTTCGCCGCGCTCGGCCAGGCCATCACTGACGGCGGCCGGCAACGGATAGGACGGGTCCAGCAGGGCCACAATCGCCCAGCGACCGGCTTCGGCGGCGTAGTCCACCGCACGGCGGCCAACCGGATCGGTGGCATCGGCGGCGATGCCCAGCTCGACCAGGCGCTTGATCAGCAATGGCGAGACATCCTCGGCCATCGCCGCCAGCTGCACCGCGTTGCGGCCTTCGCCGTCCACCGCAACCAGATCCGGCTTGTGCGGCAGCAGATGCTCGACCACGGCAGCGCGACCGGCACGGGCCGCTTCCAGCCACGGCGTACGGCCCAGCGCATCGCGCGCTTCCAGGTTGGCGCCAGCGCCGAGCAGCACGCCGATGATCTCGACGTGGCCAGCCAGTGCGGCCTCATGCAGCGCGCTGCGGCGCTGGCGATCACGCGCGTCAGCCCGCGCCTTGTGCTTGAGCAGCAGCTGCACGCCGGCCGGATCGTCGTCTTCGGTGGCGGCGGCGGCCAGCAGCACCGGCGTACCCTCGGCCGGTTCGCTGCGCGCACCGCGTTCGAGCAGGAAGCGGGCCAGGCGCCAGTTGCCGACCTGGCAGGCCACGGCCAGCGGCGACCAGCCCTCGTTGTTCAGCGCGTCGACTTCGGCGGCGGCATCGCGCAGCAGCGCGGCCACGCCCGGGTCGGAACTGCGTGCGGCATGGTGCAGCGGAGTGTTGCCATCGCTGTCGATGGCACGCGAATCGGCACCGTTGGCGAGCAGGGTCATCACCGCTTCGGGACGGCCGTGCCAGCTGTCGCGGGTGGCGGCCAGCAGTGGGGTCATGCCCCGGTGCGGCGCATTCACATCGACGCCGCGGGCGATCAGTTCGCGCAGCAGGCGCAGGTCCGGCAGCACCGCCGCCAGCACTGCCAGGCTGCGCTGGTCGCGCCAGTTCGGGTCCGGCAGCGCATACGGATCGGCACCGGCCTGCAGCAGCTGCAGGCCCCGGTCGATGCGGCCATGGCGGGCGGCTTCATACAGGGCCGGGGTCAGCTCCTGCGGCGCCATCGCCTCCAGCGGCGCGGTTTCGGCCGCAGCGGCGAACATCGGTTCGTGCTCGTTGCCGGCGCTGGCCAACGGGCTCGCGCGCAGCGACACCAAGGGTGCCGGCGCCACCCGCTGCAGCAGCAGGTGCAGTACCGGAGACAGCAGCACCACCGCCAGCGCGGCGGGCCAGCGCGCGCCTTCCGGCAACAGGCCCGGCCAGGCCGGCAGCACCACCAGCGCGGCCAGCGCGATCACCAGCGCGGCGACACCGAGACCGCGCCAGGCGGTCAGGTCGCGTCCGGCCAGCGCCTGCCAATGCTGGGCGAGATTGCCATCCAGGCGTTCGACATCGTTCCACAGCGGCCAGGTGCGCCAGGCCGCCAGCAGGCCGGCACTGACCAGCACGCTCAGGCCCAGCACCGCGGCCAGGCTGCCGCTGTCACGCAGCGCCGCCAGCGGCCAGGCCAGCAGCAGCGCCAGCAACAGCGGCGCTGCCGTCCACAACGCCAGCAGCGCCGGCAGGTCCTGGCGCGCGACGATCTTCAGCGGCAGCAGCGCGCGGCTGCGACGCCACCACGACACACCCAGCGCGAACGCCGGCTGCGCCAGTGCCGCAAGGATGGCGCCCGGAACGCCGCCCACGGCGGCGCCCAGCGCCAGTACGGCACCCACGGCGAAGGCGATCGACAGGGCGCGCGGACGGGACGTGTCAGTCATAGTGGCGCGGCATCAGGCTGGCCACCGACGGCGGCACCTGCAGGTAGAACCCGCGCTCGCTCATTTCGCTGCGGACCTTGTCCGGATCGGCCTGGGCCAGGCGGCGCTGGGCATCCAGGGCCACGTCCAGGACGAAGGCGAGCGTCCCCAGCGAGGTGAGCAGCGGCGCAGGCAGCGCGCTGAAATCATCGCGACGGGGAACGTAGACGTAGGTGTCCGGCTTGAGTTGGCTTTTATAGACGTAGGCGTGCATGTCCGCGGGACGATAACCCGGGAAGAGCCATGATTGTGTCGGAAAGCCGACACCGGGGAAAGCCGTCAGCCGACGATGGCGGCGTGATCGGCGGCGTTTCCCCGGCGGGATTCAGCAATGTGGCGACGGCGTTCAGCCAACGCCGCCGCCACACGGGCGCTTACTTGACCTTGGCGTAGGTGCCCTTCAGCGCGACACCGGCGAGGATCGCACCGGCATAGCATTCGTAGTTGGTGCTGCTCTTGAACTCGTTCTTCTTGTAGTAGCTGACGATGTCGACCACGGCGTTGGCGCCGCGCGACTTGGCACCGTCCTGCAGCGCGCGCAGCGCCGACAGCGCGACCCAGCGGCAGGCCTCGGCATCGCTCTTGTTGGCGGCGTTGGTCTTCTTGTTGGTCACGTCTTCGCCCAGGCGCTGCTGCACGCTGACCGGCTGGCCGGCCAGGTAGAAGCGGACGCTGCCGTCGATGCCGGCGTCCTTGGCAGCCTGCGAGCTGACCAGTTCCTGCAGGGACTGCTCCACGCGGGTATCGCGGGCAGAAGCGGTGGAGGCCAGGGCCAGCAGTGCGGTGGCCGTGGCGATCATCAGGGTGCGGCGCATCGGAACATCTCCTTGTCGAGGGTGCGGGTAGGTTGCGGGAACAGCGGCGGTGGGGCGGTGGATCACTCGCGCCAGCGGCGGAACACCAGCGAGGTGTTGATGCCACCGAAGGCGAAGTTGTTGCTCATCACGTACTCGGCCTGCAATTCGCGACCTTGGCCGGTGATGAAGTCGAGCTGGCCACAGCGTGGATCGACCTCGGCCAGGTTCAGCGTGGGCGCGAACCAGCCGGCGCGCATCATCTCGATGCTCATCCAGGCCTCGAACGCACCGCAGGCACCCAGCATGTGGCCGACGTAGCTCTTCAGCGAGCTGATCGGCATGCGGCTGCCGAATACCTGCGCGGTGGCCTGGGTCTCGGCGATGTCACCGTGGTCGGTGGCGGTGCCGTGGGCGTTGACGTAGTCGATCTGCGCCGCGTCCAGCCCGGCATCCTCCAGCGCCAGGCGCATGGCCTGGGCCATGGTGTCGGCACTGGGCTGGGTGACGTGCTGGCCATCGCTGTTGGTGCCGTAGCCGACCACCTCGGCAAGGATGGTGGCGCCACGTGCCTGCGCGTGCTCCAGGTCTTCCAGGATCAGCGTGCAGGCACCCTCGCCCAGCACCAGGCCATCACGGCCGGCATCGAACGGGCGCGGCGTGGTCTGCGGCGCATCATTGCGCACGCTGGTGGCGAACAGGGTGTCGAACACTGCCGCGGCAGTGGCATCGAGCTGCTCGGCACCGCCAGCCACCATCACCGTCTGCTTGCCGCTGCGGATCGCTTCGTAGGCCGCGCCCACGCCCTGGCTGCCCGAGGTGCAGGCACTGGAGGTGGTGTAGACGCGCCCGGACAAACCAAAGAACACACCGATGTTGACCGGCGCGGTGTGGCTCATCATCTTCAGGTAGGTGGTGGCACTGATGCCGTCGGTCGTGAACTCGTTGAGCATGCGGCCGAATTCACCGGTGGCCTCGTGGCTGCCCGAGGACGAGCCGTAGGCCACGCCGGTGCGGCCACTGCGCAGCACCGGGTGTTCGTGCAGGCCAGCCTCGCGCAGTGCCATCTCGGTGGCGCGCACCGACATGATCGCGACCTTGCCCATCGAGCGGGTGGTCTTGCGGTTGTAGTTCGGCGGCAGCTCGAAGTCCTGCGCCGGCGCGGCCAGCTTGGTGTTCAGGCCGGCATAGACATCCCATTCGGGCATCGTGCGCACGGCATTGCGGCAGCTGCGCAGGTGCGCTTCGATGGTCGGCCAGTCGTGGCCGAGCGGACTGATGGCGGCCGCACCGGTGACCACCACGCGACGATCGGCAGCCATCAGAGCATGCCTCCGTTCACCGAGATTACCTGGCGGGTGATGTAGCCGGCCGGCTCGGACAGCAGGAACGCCACCGTGGCCGCCACTTCGTCGGGACGACCGACGCGGCCGGCGGGAATCAGCTTGAGCGCGTGTTCGATCACTTCATCGTTGAGCATTTCGGTCTCGATCAGGCCCGGGGCCACGCAGTTGACGGTGATCTGGCGGCTGGCCAGTTCCAGCGCCAGCGCCTTGGTGGCACCGATGATGCCGGCCTTGGCGGCACTGTAATTGACCTGGCCGCGGTTGCCGGCCAGCCCGGACACCGACGACAGGGTGACGATGCGGCCCGGCTTGCGCCGCCGCACCATCGGCATGATCAGCGGATGCAGCACGTTGTAGAAGCCATCCAGGTTGGTGTGGATGACCTGGTCCCAATCCTCCGCCGACAGCGCCGGGAAGGCGCCATCACGGGCGATGCCGGCATTGCAGACCACGCCGTAGTACGCGCCGTGCGCTTCGACATCAGCCTCCAGCGCGGCGCGTGCGGCCTCGCGGTCGGCTACGTCGAACGCCAGCACGCGGGCCTGCTGGCCCATGGCCTGGATCTCGGCCACCACGGCCTGTGCCTCTTCCAGGCGGCTGCGGCAATGCACCACCACGTCGAAGCCATCGCGCGCGATGCGCAGCGCGATGGCCCGGCCGATGCCCCGGCTGGCGCCGGTCACCAGCACGCTTCGATTCCCTGTCATGCCTGTCCACTCTCCAGATAGGCCATCGCGTCGGCCGGTTCGAACACCGACACGTTGGCTGTCGCCCATTCGTCCTCGCCCGCCAGGATGCGGCAGGCGAACATCCCCAATCCATTGTCACCCAACAGCTCGCAGCGCGCCTGTACGCGCAGCCGCGAACCGCTGGGGAAGCTGCTGCGCGCGCTGCTGTAGCGGCGGCTGCCGAGCAGGAAGCCCAGCTGCGGCGGCTTGCCGGCCGCACGCGCGCGGCAGCCGGCCCAGGCCGCGATGGCCTGCGCCATGTATTCGATGCCGACCCATGCCGGCACCTGGCCATCCTCGACGAACAGGCCGGCCTCGGGCACCACCAGTTCGGCCTCGAGGGCGTCCTGGTCCCACTGCGTGATGCACTCCAGCAGGCACATGTCCTGGCGATGCGGCACCACGTCCTCGATCGCGTACAGCGTGTTCATCGACGCTCCAGTGCCAGCACGGCATTGCTGCCGCCGAAGGCGAACGAATTGCTCAGCACCCGTCGCGGCGGCTGCGCCAGGCGGGAGCCCGGCGCGACCAGCGGCAGCACCGGCAGTGCGGGGTCGGCCACGCCGTCCCACCAGTGCGGTGGCAGCTGCTGCTGCGGGTTCTCGGCCAGCAGGATCCAGCACAGCGCCGCCTCGATCGCGCCCGAGGCACCCAGCGTATGGCCGGTCAGCGGCTTGGTCGAACTGGCCGGCACGCCATTGCCCAGCACCTGCGAGACCGCCAGGCTTTCCATCGCATCGTTGTGCCCGGTGGCGGTGCCATGCAGGTTCACGTAATCCACTTCGTCGGCGCCCCAGCCGGCGCGCAGCAGCGCCTGCTGCAGGGCGTCGATGGCCCCCATCCCCTGCGGATCGGGGGCGGACATGTGATGGGCATCGGCCGATTCGCCCCACCCGGCCAGGCACACCGGACCCGGCTCGCGGGTAAGCAGGAACAGCGCGGCGCCCTCGCCGATGTTGATGCCGGAGCGGTGCTGCGAGAACGGATTGCAGCGCAGTGCCGACACCGATTCCAACGCGCTGAAGCCGGCCACGGTAAAGCGGCACAGCGAATCGGCACCGCCGGCAATCACCGCATCGACGATGCCGGCGCGCAGCATCCGGGCGGCCGACATCAGCGCCTTGGCGCTGGACGAGCAGGCGGTGGACAGGGTCCATGCCGGCCCCTGTGCACCACTGCGCTGGCGCACGAACTGCGCGGCGGTGCCCATTTCCTGCTGGGCGTAATCGAAGCCCTGCGGCCACTGGCCCTGTTCGGCGTGGCTGCGCAGGGCCTGCTCGGATTCACCAATGCCCGAGGTGCTGGTGCCCAGCACCACCGCCACGCGCTCGGCACCATGGCGGGCGATCGCGGCGGCCACCGCCGGTGCGATCTGCGCCAGTGCCACGTCCAGCAGGGCGTTGTTGCGCCCGCGCAGGGCCACCGGCAGGTCCTCCAGCGCCGGCAGCGGCGTGCGCACCTCTCCCAGCGCCAGGGTGCGCCCCGGCAGCAGGCTGTCGTTGTCGCTGAGCCCGCCCGGCACATCGGCGAACATCGCCGACGCGACCGCGGCGCGGCCATCGCCAAGCGCACAGACCACGCCCAGGTCGTTCAGGTAGATCGGTGCGCTCATTGGTCCGGCCCGGCCATGTCGATCGATTCGATGCGCAGGGCGTAGCCTTCGGCGCGGTTGTCCAGCTGCACGCTGCCGTCGTCCAGGCGCTGCAGCTGCAGCCACACCGTGCCGTCGCGCGACAGGCTGCGCTGCCGGCCGTCATCCCTCACCTGCCAACCGGCCGGCAGCGCGGCGGCAATGGCCGCGGTCGGCCACAGCGCGAACTGCAGGTCATCCAGCACGCGCTCGGCACGCACCTGCGGCGGCAGCCACGGTGCGCGCTGCTGGGTCAGCTGCTGGCCGTCCCACTGCAGGCGCACGCCGGTCTGTCCCATCGCCTGCACCGCCAGCTGCACCTGCTGCGCATCGGCTTCCAGCAGAGCATCCAGGTCGCGCTCATGCGTGCCGAACCGGAAATGCAGCTGCTGCTGCAGTGCCAGCGGCGCCGGCAGGCTGGCCGGCGACAGGCGCAGCGGCGGCAGTTCCACCTGCGGCTTCGGCATGCGGCCGGCACAGGCGGCCAGCAGCAGGCACAGCAACAGCGCTGCAGTACGGGCGATCACGCGCTGCACAGCTGCTCCAGCACGCGCATGCGACGGCCGCTTTCATCGGCCACGTACGGGTTGTTGGTATCCCAGGCGTAGCCGGCCAGGATGGAACTGATCATGTCGCGCACTTCAGGCTGCTGCTGCGGGTGGTAGATGATCTTCTGGAAACCGCCTTCGTACCAGCTTTCGACGAAGCGGCGGAAGGTCTTCACGCCGGCGCGCAGCGGGATCGAGAACTCGGTTTCCCAGTCGACGGTTTCGCCGGCATAGCGGCGCGCGAGGCACTCGCTGGCCAGCTGCGCGGACTTGAAGGCGATGGTGACGCCGGAGGAGAACACCGGGTCGAGGAACTCGCCGGCATTGCCCAGCAGGGCGTAGCCCGGGCCCCACAGCGAACTGACATTGGCCGAGTAACCGGTGATCCGGCGCACCGGCAGCACCGCCCATTCGGCGTTGGCCAGCAGCCGGGTCAGGTTCGGGTCCTCGCCGACGATGGCCTGCAGCTTCTGCAGGTCGTCGCCCTCGTAGCGCTCGAAGAACGACGGCTCGGCGACCACGCCCAGCGAGCAGCAGCCGTTGGAGAACGGGATCGTCCAGTACCAGACGTCGATGTGCTCGGGATGGGTGGTGATCAGGATCTTGTTGCGGTCGAAGTCCGCTTCGGCCGGAATGTTGTCGCGCACGTGGCAGAAGATCGCCCCGCGCACCGGGAAGTTGGACGGCGATTCCAGCTGCAGCAAGCGCGGCAACAAGCGCGCGAAACCGGATGCATCGAGGATGAAATCGGCCTCGATGCGGTACTCGCTGCCATCCGGGCGACGCACGGTCACCGCCGGCTGCTCGCCCGCTTCGACCGACAGCACTTCATCACCGAAGCGCAGCGTGGTGCCCATGCGTTCGGCACCGCGCGCCAGCACGTTGTCGAAGTCGGCGCGCTGCACCTGGTAGGTCGTGCCCCAACCCGGCGAGAACTTCTTCCTGAAGTCGAACGCGGTGCGCGCCTCGCCATGCACGAAGGCGGCGCCGTTCTTGTGCTGGAAGCCCGCTTCGACCACGTCCTGCAGCAGGCCTGCCGCTTCGATGTACTCCATGCTCTGCGGCAGCAGGCTTTCACCGATCGAGAAGCGCGGGAACTGCTGGCGCTCCAGCATCAGCACCTGGCGGCCCTGCTGGCGCAGCATCGCCGCGGCCACCGAGCCGGCCGGGCCCGCGCCGATGATCAGGATTTCAGTACGTTCGACAGCATCCACAGCAGTATTCATCGGTGCGTCCTTGTTGCTCGATCAGGTGGAAAGAAGGAAGTCGGAAGACAGGTTCAAGCTGGCGGCAGGTCATGTGGCGGCGGCCGGAACAACGGCGAGATCAACCAGACCAGGCCGATGCCGAACAGCAGGGTCAGGCCGAACGCGCGCAGCGCCGGGGTCTGCGACAGGCCCAGCAGGCCGAACGACAGCCAGGTGCTGGCCGCGCCCACGCACACTGCCAGCCAGGCGCTGGCATCGCCACGGTGCTCGATCAGGAAGATGCCGTAGTCGATGCCCATGCCCAGCAGCAGCATCAGTGCCAGCACGTTGAACAGCTGCAGCGGCTGGCCGAACAGACCCAGCAGGCCCAGGGTCAAGGCACCGGCAATCAGGGTCGGCGCGAACACGCGCCAGGCCTGGCGGCGGTAGCGCAGCCACAGCGCGCCGAACACCAGCGCGATGCCGACCAGCAGCAGCCCACCCATCAGCTTGCGGTAGTGGCCCAGCAGCGTGGAGAAGTCGGCGGTGCGGTCCACCCAGCGCACACCCGGCAGGCCTTCGGCCGCGCCCTGCAGGGTGGTCAGCGCATCGGCGCGCGACAGGTCATCGACCATCACCACGCTGATCATCTGCCCACCGACCTCGCCCACCCACAGATGACGGAACGGCTGCGAGGCCGGCGAGGCCAGGAAGGCTTCGGCGCTGAGCGGCGCTGCCGCGAACTGCGGTCGCTGCAGCGGCTCGCCCACGGCCTCGGACACGGCTGACAGCACGCCGGGTTCCACCTTCGCGGTCAGCGCGGCATCGGCCTGCTGCCGCGACGGCGACGGCAGCCAATCGCTGATCGCGCGATAGCCACCAATGCGCTTGTCGTTGGCCAATACACGCAGGCGTTCGGTCAGCGCTTCTTCGCGCTGCAGCAGCTGCGCGGCATCGGCACCCTGCACCAGGTAGAACTGCGCCGGGCTGGGCATGCCCAGCAACTGGCTCAGGCGGATCTGCTGCGCCATCAATGCCGGCGGCGACGACTGCAGGCTGCGCAGGTCGTCGTTGCTCTGCAGGCGCGCGATGCCGATGGCAGACAGTGCCAGCGTGATCACCACGAACATAGTCACCGCGCGGCGGCCATGCAGGCGCGGGAAACGCTCCAGCGTGTTGCCCAGCCACTGCGAGAAGCGGGTCTGGCGGATCTCGCCACCATCCAGCCACGGGAACCAGAAGATCACCGTGAGGAAGGCGGCAGCCAGGCCGACCACCGAGAACAGCGCCATCTGGCGCAGGCCCGGGAACGGGGCCAGGCCCAATGCCAGGTAGGCCAGCGCACTGGTCAGCAGGGCCAGCCACAGGCCAGGCAGCAGATGCCGCAGCAGCTTCCAGCGACGATCGGCCGGCTCGGCCTGGCGCGAGGCAAACCAGTGGATGCCGTAATCCTCGGCCACGCCCACCAGCGATGCACCGAACACCAGGGTCAGCACGTGCACCTTGCCGAACACCAGCACGGTCACTGCCAGCGCCACGCCACAGCCGATCAGCAGTGAGGCGGCGACCAGCAGGATCGGCCGCAGCGAGCGGAATGCCAGCCACACCAGCAGCAGCACCGCCGCCAGCGACCCCCAACCGATGGTGTTGATCTCCTGGTTGGCCTGCACCGCGGCCGCTTCGGCGTGCAGTGGCACGCCGGCATGCAGGATTTCCAGCTCCGGCGCCGCTGCCGTGGCGGCCTGCCCGGCGCGTTCCAGCAGGCCATCGAGATGGCGCTCGCCGTCCAGCTGGAACGCCGAGCCGGGCGTATCGAACTGCAGCACGGCCCAGTGCCTGCCCTCGGCTTCAAGCAGGCCGTCATCGCCCAACCGCAGCCCCGACCCCTGCGCCTGCTGCTGCCACCATTGCGACCACAGCGACAACGGGTCCTGCCGCCAGTCGGTCAGGCGCGGCGCGCCCATCAGGCCGTACAGCGCGGCCAACGCCTGTTCGGCCAGCGCGCCCGGCTCGCTGCCCTGCAGCTGCTCGCGCTGGGCCGGGGTCAGCAGGCGGTCACGGTACGGCGCGTAGAACGCGCGCGCCTCATCGAACCAGCCTTCGATCGAGCCGCTGGGTACCAGCAGGGCGTGATCGGCGTCCTTGGCCATGGCCGCGGCAAAAGCCGTCTGCGCACGCTTGGCGGCGGCGCCGTCCTTGCTGCCCAGCAGCACCACCACCTGCCGCGAACTGCCATCGGCAATGCGCCGGGTGACATCGCTCAACAGGCGGTCGTGTGCATCCTGCGGCAGCAGGGCGAGGATGTCGGTGTCGATCCGCGATTGCTGGCTCCACAGGCGCCACTGCTGCGCACCCATTACCAGCAGCACCAGCAGCCAGGCGATGCCCAGCCAGTGCCACCAGCGCCGCAACCGGTCCGGTGCGTTCGATGCCGCGGCCTCACTCAAAGCGGCGGGCCTCGTCGGCATTGAGCGTGGCCGGCGTCTCGCTCAACGCGCTGAACTGGATCTGCGTGCGGTCCTTGTTGGCCTCCACGATCTCGACCTGGCGCACGTAGCGGTCGCCCTGCAGGGTCAGCGATTCGAAAGCCTTGGCCAGCATCGCCGACTTCGGCGTCAGGCGCAGCCGCCAGCCCTGTCCTTCACGGCTGGCCGCCACGTTGAACTGGCTGGACAGCGCCTGCACGTCGCCACTCATCAGCGCGAACATGATCGCGTTCACCGAACGCATCGCCGGTTGCTGCCGTGCATCGAGTTCGACGCGGGTGCTGCCATCGCGCTGGCGGCTGAGGATGCGGTCGGCGGTGACCACCACCTCGGAGGGGAACGGCTTGAGCGTGGACCAGATCACGCCGTGCTGACGCGCGACCACGAAGCGGCCCTGCGAACGCAGCGGATTCTTGAAGCCGCTGACCTGCTTTTCCTGGCTGAACTGGCCACGCAGTACATCCGGCCGCGCCACCGCCTGGGTGATCGCATCGATGGCGGGGTCGGCCGCCTGCACCAGCGGTGCGGCCAGCAGCAGCGCGCACAGCAGCGCACGGGCGAAACGGTTCGCTCGGTTCATGGCGCAGGCACTCCCAGGCGTTCCCACAGCACCGGCGGGCACTGGTACAGCATTTCCTTGCTGGCAGCGTCCACCGCAACCTGGATGGTCATCGCGCGGGTCAGCACCTGGCCGCTCTGCGCATCGAGAATCTCGTACTCGATCTTCAGCCGGTTCTCCCATTCCACGATGCGCGCGATCACGCGCAAGGCCTGGTTGAACAGCAGCGGGCGCACATATTTCACCCGCGCATCGACCACCGGCCACAGGTAGCCCGATTCGAGCATCTGCGGGTAGTCGTAGTCGTAGCGCCCGAGCAGCGCGCAGCGCGCGATCTCGAAGTACTTGAAGTAGTTGCCATGCCAGACCACGTTCATCGGATCGCAGTCATGGAAGGCCGGGGTCAGCGAAATCTCGCCGGCCCGTTCGATTGCTTCATTCACCGGCATACAGCTCCCAACGTTGCGCGCGGATCTCCACCAGCAGTTCCCGCAGTTCGCGATCCAGCGCGCGGTCTTCTTCAACCAGGGCGATGCGCTGCCCCAGGTCGGCGTACATGTCGGCCAGACTGCCATGCAGCTGCGCGTTCATGCCAACCCGTTCGCGCAGCGCCAGGCCCTGGCGGGCAGCGATCAGCATCGCGGCCACCACCTGTTCAGTCAGCTCGATCACGCGCAGGCAATCGCGCGCGGCAATGGTGCCCATGCTGACCTTGTCCTGGTTGTGGCATTCGGTAGAGCGCGAGAACACGCTGGCCGGCATGGTCTGCTTCAGCGCTTCGGCGGTCCACGCCGAAACGCTGATCTGCAGCGCCTTCAGGCCATGGTTGATGGCCGCGCGCGGGCCGGTGGCCGCCGACAGGTTGGCCGGCAGGCCGTGGTTGTAGCGGGCATCGACCACCAGTGCCAGCTGCCGGTCGAGCAGATCGGCAACGTTGGCCACGGTGTTCTTCAGGGTGTCCATCGCCAGCGCAATGTGGCCCCCGTAGAAGTGGCCGCCATGCAGGATGCGCTCGCCGTCGGCATCGATCAGCGGGTTGTCGTTGGCGCTGTTCAGTTCGGTTTCGATCAGCTGGCGCAGGAACGGCAGGCTGTCCTCCAGCACGCCGATCACATGCGGCGCACAGCGCAGCGAGTAGCGGTCCTGCAGGCGCTGTTCATTGCGCGGCGGACGCTCGCTGTGCAGGTCGCTGCGCAGGCGCGCGGCGATGCGGCCCTGGCCCGGGTGCGGCTTGGCGGCGAACAGGGTTTCGTCGAAGTGATGCGCGTTGCCGTCGCTGGCCAGCACGTTGAACGCGGTCAGCCGCGTGGCCATGCGCGCCAGGTAATCGGCGCGCTGCCAGGCCAGGCAGGCCAGGCCGGTCATCACGGCGGTACCGTTCATGATCGCCAGGCCTTCCTTCGGCCGCAGCTTCAACGGGGTCATGCCGATCTTCGCCAGCACATCCGCCGCCGGCTGCACGCGGCCGTCGTGCAGCACCTCGCGCTCGCCGCACAGCACCGCGGCCACGTACGACAGCGGGGTCAGGTCACCGCTGGCACCCACCGAGCCCTCGGCCGGAATCATCGGCAGCACGTCGTGCTGCAGCAGTGTGGCCAGGCCTTCCAGCAGCGGCACACTGACACCGGACATGCCACGCACCAGCGACGCCAGGCGCGCAGCCAGCACCGCACGGGTCTCGACCGGGTCCAGGTAACGGCCCAGGCCACAGCCGTGGTACGTGTACAGGTGGTGCGGCAGCTCAGCCACCAGCGCCGGCGGGATGTTCACCGTGCACGAGTCGCCGTAGCCGGTGGTCACGCCGTAGATCACGCCGTCCTCGCGCAGCAGGCGGTCGAGGAAGTCGGCACCGCGCTGGATATGCGCGCGGAACGCCGGCGCCTCGCTCAGTGCGGCCTCGCACTGGCGCTGGGCCAGGGCAACCACGTCTTCAATGGTCAACGGTGCATCGCCAAAGCGGCACACGGGTACGGCGTCAGTCGTCATGCGGAGCCTGATCCCAGAAGGGGAAGAAGTTGAACCAGTCCAACGGGGACTGGATGACCTGGAGTTCCAGCCAGCGCGCGAAGCGCTGTGCCTGTTCGGCCAGTGCGGCATCGCGCGAGCCACGTGGCAGCGCGATGCGTTCGGCGAACTGTTCAAACGCCACGCGATAGCCCTCGCCCTGGTGCAGGCAGGCCATGGTGTAGACCGGGCAGCCCAGCGCGGCGGCGAGCACGTAGGCACCGATCGGGAACGGGGCGCGGTGGCCAAGGAAATCGGCAATGACGCTGCGGCCGCCCTGCACCGGCGTGCGGTCGCCGACGATGGCGACGAAGCCACCGGCCGCCACGCGCTCGGCCAGCATCATTGCCGTGGCCGGGCCCATTTCGGTTACCTGCACCAGCTCCACCGCCGCCAGCGGGTCCAGCCGCTGCAGCAGGCGGTTGAAGCGCTGCGCATGCGCGGTGTGCACCAGCACGGTGATGCGGAACCCCGGCACCTGTTCGGCCAGTACCTGGCACAGCTCCAGGCAGCCGATGTGCGCGGTCAGGATCAGCCCGCCCTCGCGGCGCGCGATCTTTTCCAGCACCAGGTCGCGATGCAGGTGGATGCGTTCGGCCGGATAGCGTCCGCCCAGGCCGAGGATCTTGTCCAGCATCGTGTCGGCAAACGCGAAGAAGTGGCGCAGGCTGTCACGCCGGGTCGGCGCGCGACCCAGCGCACCGCTGTGCGCCTGCAGGCGCTGCAGGTACTGCATCGAGGCCTGGCGGCCAACGCGGTTGCCCAGCCAGTGGCAGGCCACCACCGGCCACACGCACAGGCGGAACGGCCAGCGCCCGAACCAGCGGTGCACCCAGCACAGGAACAGCACGCCGGCCACCGAGGTGGATTCGCCGATGTCGGCCCAGTGCGGGGCCCCCTGCGCGGCCGCCATCTCAGCGCTGCCCCCGCAGGCGGCGCCACAGCAGGCGCGGTGCGCGCCAGAGCATGCCGAAGAACAAGCGGGTGTGCATGCGGCTGATGCGCACGTTGTCGCGCCACACATCGAAGTGCGAGACGCCATCGGATGGATAGGTCACGCGCGTGGCCAGGTGCTCGACCGGCAGGTGCCGCCAGTACAGGCGCACCATCACTTCGGTATCGAAATCCATGCGCCGGCCGATGGTTTCTTCACCGATCAGGCGCAGCACCGGCGGCAGCGGATACACGCGGAAGCCGCACATGGTGTCGCGCAGATGCAGCGACAGCGTGTTGATCCAGACCCAGATGTGGGTCGCGTAGCGGCCGTACAAACGCGCCTTGGGAACGCTGGCGTCGTAGGCCGGAATGCCACAGATCACCGCCTCGGGATGGGCGCGCGCCGCTTCGATGAAGCGTGGCAGATCGCGGGTATCGTGCTGGCCGTCGGCATCGATCTGCAGCACGTGGCTGTAGCCTCGCGCGCCGGCTTCGGCGAAACCGGCCAGCATCGCCCCGCCCTTGCCCTGGTTGACGTCCAGGCGCAGCAGGTCGACGCCCTGGCGCTGTGCCAGCGAACGCAATGCTGCCGCGCACGCCTCATGCGAGCCATCGTCGATCAGCAGGCATGGCAGGCCGGCGGCCTGCACGCCGTCGACCACCGCCGCGATGGCGTGCTCGTGGTCGTAGACGGGAATCACCACCAGTGGCGCGAACGCGGCACCGGCAACGGCCGGATCAGTCCGCATCGGCGAAGACCACTTTGCCGCTGGCATGCACACCGTGGCTGGAGGTGTAACGGAAGGCCATCACGTTGCGTGCGGCATCCCAGTCCAGCTGCAGGGTCAGCTCATCGCCCGGGCGGGCCACGTGCTGGAACTTCACCGCATCCATGCGCAGGAACACTGCCGGCATGGCGAACACCTGGCGGCCAAACCGCACCGCCCAGTCCAGCTGCGCCACGCCGGGCAGGATCGCCGCCTGCGGGAAGTGGCCCTGGAACGGTCGCAGCGCCGGGTCCAGGGTCATCCGCAGCGTGGCGCTGGCCGCATCGCGGTGATCCCAGACCGGCACCGGCATCAGCGGCTGGAACAGCGCTGCCAGTGCCGCCTGGGTGACCTTGCCCTGTGCGTTGATCGGCAGCGCCGGCACCAGCCGCCAGCGGCGCGGTCGGGTGACCGCGTCATGAGCCTGTGCCAGGCGTGTGCCAAGGCGCTGGCCCAGCGCGCGGCGCGCGGCCTCACCGCCCTCCAGCAGCGTCGGGTCGGCCGGTACCACCACCGCGGCCAGCTGCTCGCGCTGCCCGGGCAGCACCAGCACGCGCACGTCATCCACTTCGGCGTCTTCGCGCAACGCACGTTCCAGTGCATCCAGCGAAACGCGGCGCTCTTCAATCTTGACGATGCGGTCGGCGCGGCCCAGCAGGCGGAAGCGGCCATCGGCCAACGCTTCAACGCGGTCCTGGGTACGCCACCAATCCGGGGTTTCCAGATGTGCGGAGGCCACCGCCAGGCAGCCCTCCTCGATGCGCCACTGCACGCCGGGCAGCGGCTGCCACGGCGGCAGGTCGGTGTCCCAGCGGCGCCAGGCGATGCCGCCGGTCTCGCTGCTGCCATAGACCTCGGTCGGGGCCACGCCCAGCCACTGCCGCACCTGGCGTGCGGCGTCTTCCGGCAGCGGGCCACCGGAGGAGAATACCGCGCGCAGGCGGCCATGCAGGCTGGCCCAGTCGAGCTGCTCGGGCAGGCGCTTGAGGTGGGCCGGGGTCGCGACCAGCACCGTATCGGTACCGGCCAGCGCACCCACCAGATCTTCGTGGAAGAACCGGCGTGGATGGATCAGGCGGCCGGCAGCCAGCGGCCACAGCACGCGGAACAGCAGGCCATAGATGTGCTGGTGCGACACCGTGCCATGCACCTGCACGCCTTCCAGCTGCGTGCCGAACGCAGCCTGCAGTGCGTCCACCTCGCGCGTCAGCTGGTCCATGCGCTTGTTGATCGCACTGGGCTGTCCGGTGCTGCCGGAGGTGAACACGCACAGCTCGCAGGCGCGCTCGTCCAGCGCCTGAAGACCCTCGTCCGGTGCGGCGTCCAGCGCCGCCAGCGGACAGTAATCGGCGGACACGTCGCCTGCGAAACCACTCACCTGCGGCTGCAGCGCCTGCAGCGTGGCCGGCAGGTTGTCGGCAGCCAGGAACACCCGCTTGCCGGCATGCCAGGCACCGAACAACGCAGCGGCAAAGGCCACCGCATCATCGAAATACAGGGCCCAGTCACGGCCTTCGGCCGCCGCAAACGCGGCGCGCCAGGCCAGTACGCGCTGGCGGAAGCGGGCGTGGTCGATCACCTCGCCATCGCAGACGCCAACGCTTCGATGCGGCCGCGCCTCCAGCAGCAGCCGGTCCAGGGCAATCCACTCAGCCATGCGCGTGCGCCGCCTTCACCCGCCGCCGCACCAGCCACTCACCTGCGAACAACACGCCCATCATCACGTACGCCAACAATCCGTTGTAGAGCATCCAGACCCGGTCCGACGCGTACAGCGCGGTCAGCAGGGCCAGGCTGCCGTTGAGAACGAAGAAGCCGCACCACACCTGGGTGACACGGCGGGTATAGGCCACCGCGAACGGGGGCAGGTCCGGTTCCTGCAGCCGTGCCAGGCGTTCCACCAGCGGCGGGCCGAAACGCAGGCTGGTGCCGAACACCGCCAGCATCACTGCGTTGACCAGCGCCGGGTACAGCTTCAGCGGCAGGGCCTGGTTGAGCACAGTGGCCAGCACCGCCAGCAGGCCGGTGCCGGCGGCCGCGGCCCACCACAGCGGCTGGCGCGTACTCAGCGCGCGCAGCAGGGCCAGGGTGAACAGCAGCAGCGACAGCCAGCGTGGCTCGAAGCGGCCCATCGCCAGGTACACCAGCACCGGGTAGGCCAGCGAGATCGCAGCCACCACGACGGTGCGTGCGCGTGCCATGGTGGAGCCGCCGGCGCTGCGGTCAGGCGGCTGCCTGGTCCGGCAGCAGCCTGTGCACCACATCGACGATGTCCTGCACGGTACGCACGGCCTTGAACGCTTCCGGCTGCAGGTTGCGGCCGAGCAACGGCTTCAGCTGAACGATCAGGTCGACCGCGTCGATGCTGTCGATGTCCAGGTCGTCGTACAGGCGGGCCTCCGGGGTGATCCGGGCGGTTTCGATCTCGAAGCTGTCGGTCAGGATGCTGACGATGCGTTCGAACAGTTCATTCTTGGTCATGGCAGGTCCTGGCACCGTTACGACTGGCGGGCGGCGACGAACTCGCCGAGCGCGCGCACGCTGGAGAAATGGCGACGGGTTTCTTCCGAATCGGCCGAGAGGCTCACACCGTACTTCTTCTGCAGCGCCAGGCCCAGCTCCAGCGCGTCGATCGAATCCAGGCCAAGGCCCTCGACGAACAGTGGGGCGGTCGGATCGATGTCCTCCGGCGTGATGTCCTCCAGCGAAAGGGAGGAAATGATCAATTCCTTGATCTCGTGCTCAAGTGCTTGCACGGTTCGGATCTCCAGACAGGTCGAAATAACGAGAAAGGTGCTCGGTGACGCGACGGGCTGCCAAGGCATCCCCCCTTGGCGAGTCGTCTTCGGCCAGAAATGGCGCGATCGGGATATCTTCGCCGATCTGCAGCCGAACGTGAAAGCGACGTGAGGGGACACGATACCACTTCTGCCCCTTGGTCAGCGTTGGCGGGCTGCAGGTGATCCGCACCGGGGTGACGTCCAGGCGGCCCCGTACGGCGATGTTGGCGGCCCCACGCTGCAGCCGCGGCGGCTGCCCGGGCACGCTGCGGGTGCCCTCCGGGAAGATCACCAGGGTGCCGCCGGCATGCACCGCGGCCACGCAGTCATCGACCAGGCCGGCGCCATCGTCATTGGAGATGTAGCCGGCGGCCCGTACCGGACCGCGCATGAACGGGTTGCAGGCCACGGCCCGCTTGACCACGCAGTCGGCGTTGGGCAGCAGCGAGATCAGGCAGACCACGTCGATCAGGGTCGGGTGATTGGCCAGTACCAGCAGGCCGTCGCGCTGCAGGCGTTCGCCGCCCTCGATCTCGTAGGTCATCACCCCCAGCCCGCGCATCAGCCGCAGATGGCTGGCGAAGGCGGCCTGGACCACGCGGCGGGCCCGGCGGCGGCGGACCACCGGGTCGCGCATCAGCAGCAGCACCGGCATCACCAGCACGCCCAGCAGCAGGCCGCCCAGGCCAAATGCGACAAAGCTCAGGCCGGTGCCAAACACCCGCCAGGCATGGTCGAGGCGGCGCAGCAGCTCAGCCACGGCGGCTCCAGCGCCAGCGCTGGCCGTGGGCCACGTGTTCCAGCGCCGGCGCGCCGGACAACAGGAACCGGTGCAGGTCCAGCGCATGCGGCAGCAGGCCGGGCGCAGTGCTGGCCTGGGCGTCGGCCGGCTGCCACTGCAGCGACAGCGTCGGTCGGCCCTCTGCCGGGGCGGTCAGGCGCCAGCACCAGGCAAAGAACGGGTCGGGTTCGTCGGCGAACGTCGCGTAAATTTCCGGAAGTGGCGACTCATAGACCACCACCCGCACCTCGCGGGCACCGTCGGCCAGCAGGCCGACGGCCTCCAGGCAAGCCGTCTCCACCGTGGCTTGGCCCGCCGCCAGCGCCAGGTAGTTGCCGCGGTGGCCGCGGGCGATGGAATACAGCGCGGCAATCGCGTTGTGCACGGACAGGCCGAATCCGGTCGGCGACAACGGCTCGTCGGCGGCCAACGCACCCAACAGGTCCATCGAACGGGCCACGTCGCCGTGGCGGCTGGCGAACACCAGCGGCACGTCACTGTCGGCGCCCTGCCCGTCCTCGCACCAGCACGCGGCCTGGATCGCCATCCGGCCCAGCCGCTCGATGCGGCGGCGCTGCATCGCCGGCACTTCGGCCAGCGCCGGCGTGTCCGCGCCATGCGGCGGGTACGGCGCATCGGCCCAGCCCAGCCACTGGCTACGCTCACTCAGGCCGGGCGCCCAGGCGGCCCAGTCGACGATGGAGAATTCGATCATTTAGCGATGGTGCTTCAACGGGAGAACGATAGGCACGAGCCATTACGGCGACGCGCGGCGGCCCCCCGTTCCTGCAGCCGTGCGTCCGTCCAGGACGTCGCCGGCTGCCCCCCTGGCCGCCGGAAAGGAGCGCACGCTAGCACGTCCCGCCCAGGGTGTGCAGGTTTCACATTCCCCAACACGGGGCCCGGCACCGGCAGGCCCCGTGTTCAATCGATCAGTGGTAACCGGTGTCGGCGTGCACCTTGCCGCGGAATACCCGGTAGGACCACGCCGTATAGCCGAGGATGACCGGCAGCAATATGACCAGCCCGACCAGCGTGAAGCCCAGCGACGACGCCGGCGCGGCGGCCTGCCACAGGGTCATCGACGGTGGCAGCAGATAAGGCCACATGCCCAGCACCAGGCCGAGGAAGCCGAGCACGAACAGGGCCAGGCTGAGCAGGAACGGCGGCAGGTCGCGGCGCGGGTGGGTGGCACTGCGCCACAGCGCGGCGGCCACCGCCAGGGTCAGCAGCGGCACCGGCGACAGCCACCAGAAGTTGCCGTCGCTGAACCAGCGCGCCATCAGGCGCGAATCGAGGAACGGCAGCCAACTGCTGACCAGGCCCATCGCCGCGATCACCGCCACCACCAGCGGCCGGGTCATCTGCCGCGCCAGCGCCTGCACGCGACCTTCGGTCTTCAGGATCAGCCAGGTGCTGCCCAGCAGCGCATAGCCGGCCACCAGCGCGGCACCGGTCAGCATCGCGAACGGGCTGAACCAGGCAAACGGCCCGCCCTGATAGACACCGTCCACCAGCGGGATGCCCTGCACCAGGGTGCCGAGGATCACGCCCTGGGCAAACGTGGCCAACAACGAACCGAGGCCGAACGCCACGCTCCACAGCCGGCGCGATCGATGCGCCTTGAAGCGGAACTCGAAGGCCACGCCGCGGAACACCAGCGCCACCACCAGCAGCAGCACCGGCAGGTACAGCGCCGACAGCAGCACCGCATACGCCTTCGGGAACGCCGCCAGCAGGCCGGCGCCACCGAGCACCAGCCAGGTCTCGTTGCCGTCCCAGATCGGCGCGGCGGTGTTCATCATCAGGTCCAGCTGTGCCTCGTCCTCGGCGAACGGGGCAAGGATGCCGATGCCGAGCACGAAGCCGTCCAGCACCACGTACATCAGCACGCCGAAGCCGATCACCGCGAACCACGCCACCGGCAGCCAGGTCATCAGGTCCATGTCAGCGCTCCTCCAGCGGTTCATCGGCGGCCGACAACGGACGTGCCGGGGTATGGCTGCCATGGTCCAGCGACGGCCCCTCGGCATACGGCTGCGGCCCATGGCGCAGGATCTTCACCAGGTACCAGATGCCCCAGCCGAACACGAAGGCATAGCCAACCACATAGACACCCAGCGACAACGCCGTCATCCACGCACTCTGCGGGCCGACCGCATCAGCGGTGCGCAGCACGCCATACACCACCCACGGCTGGCGCCCCATCTCGGTGACGAACCAACCCGACAGCAGTGCGATGAAACCGCTGGGCAGCATCCAGTTCCAGCCGCGCAGCAGCCACGGCGAATCCAGCAGCTTCCTGCGCCACAGCTGGAACGCTGACACCCAGGCCAGCAGCAGCATCAGCGTGCCCAGCCCGACCATGATGCGGAAGGCGAAGAACACCGGCGTCACCGGCGGCCGTTCGCTGGCCGGCACCGAGGTGAGCGGATCGAAGGTGCCGTCCAGGCTGTGGGTGAGGATCACGCTGCCCAGCTTCGGGATGGCGACTTCGAAGTCGTTGCGCTCTTCTTTCTCGTTCGGCAGCGCGAACACCACCAGCGGCACGCCCTCGCCTTCCTGGGTTTCATGCCAGTGCGCTTCCATCGCCGCGATCTTCATCGGCTGATGCTTGAGCGTGTTCAGGCCATGCATGTCGCCGACGAAGATCTGTACCGGCACCGTCAGCGCCGCGAACGCCACCGCCGCGATCAGCATGCGCCGTCCGGCCTCGACATGTGTGCCCTTGCGCAGGTACCACGCGCCGACGCCACCGATCACGAAACAGGTGGTGATGAACGAGCCCAGCGCCATGTGGGCCAGGCGATAGGGGAACGAGGGGTTGAACACCACCTGCCACCAGTCCACCGGATGCACGATGCCGTTGACCATCTCGTAGCCGGCCGGTGTATGCAGCCAGCTGTTGGACGACAGGATCCAGAACGTGGAGAACAGCGTGCCCAGCGCCACCATGCAGGTGGAGAAGAAATGCAGGCGCGGCGAGACCCGGCCCCAGCCGAACATCATCACGCCGAGGAAGCTGGCTTCCAGGAAGAACGCGGTCAGCACCTCATAGGTCAGCAACGGACCGATGACCGTACCGGCCACCTCGCTCAATCGTGGCCAGTTGGTGCCGAACTGGAAGGCCATGACGATGCCGCTGACTACGCCCATGCCGAACGACACGGCGAAGATCTTCTGCCAGAAGAAATACAGCTCGCGCCACACGGGCAACTTCGTGCGCAGCCACCGCCATTCGATGAAGGCCAGCCAGCTGGCCGTACCGATGGTGAAGGCGGGGAACAGCACGTGGAAACTGATGACGAATCCGAACTGGATCCGGGACAACAACAACGCGTCCAAGGGACGCCTCCTGCCAGCTGCCGGTGGGATACCGCACCACTTTAGGTGGATATTGTTAAAACGGGATGCGACCGGGTGACGCGCTGCTTCACTTTGTCGCAGGGAAGCTGGATGACAGAATGAACGGGCTACAGGGGCTTCAGCAAGGTCAAGGGCGGCTCCTTGGCGATTCGCAGGGCCCGGGGTACCAATGCAGTCAAGCAGGCCGCCATCACCAGTACGACAGCGCTCGATATCGAGAACCACATTGAACCTGTGATGCCATCCTGTGGCGGCCCTATCCACTGCAACGACAACGCGCCGAGCAGGGCGCCCAGTGTGGTGAACAGTGAAACTTCGAACATGATTTCGGCAAAGATCACTGAGCCGCGAGCACCGAGTGTCCGTCGAACCCCAATGGAGTGCCGGCGCCGATCAAGCCAGGCGCCTACGACTCCGGAAACCCCGGCCATCAGCACACCGAGAACGATGGCCGTCATGACCGCGAGCACGGTCGTAGCGAAGCGATTAGCTTTGACGTAGGCGTCGCGATATCCCGCCAGCGTCTCGACACCGGTCGAATTCACGATCCGATAGGGCCGCTGCAGCGCATCGACAGTGCGATCAAGCGATGAACGATCAACCTCCGACTTCCACTTCGCCAGATAATAGCGACTGGCGCCCGTGGGAAGGCCCGGAAGCAGCGCCCACTGCGAGTCCCGCTCATTGCCTCCTGGTGCCGGTCCAGCAACAGACGCAAATACGCCCACGATGACCCGGCTGCTGCCGGGGCCGAAATACAGGTGGCGGCCAACAGCACTCTCCGTTCCGAACAGACGGGCAGCCAGCGCTTCACTGATCAGCACTATCGGAGCACCTTCAGCCATGTCGTCCTCTGTGGCATCCCGTCCCAGGACGATTCCCGCGCCCAGCATCGCCAGCAAGCCAGAGCTGGCAGTTGCCACGGGAATGCGATCACATCCAGCAACGTCTGTCGTACCCGCGTTCATCGAGTACGCCATGGCCGACTCGCTGGTGCACACGCCGTATCGATGGGCTCTTCCCCCGAACGGAATAGCGTCGCTCACAACCGTGTCCTGAACACCGGGCAGCCGGATGGCGGACAGGTCTGCCCGCAGCACTGCAGCATCAGCGCCTTCTTCGACATCCGAGACCCTGACCACACCAATCGATACTGCGTCCCGGATGCTGCGGGTGTTCAATCTGGCGAAGCTGTCCAGCACAGATTGCAGTGCGAACGCACATGCCAGGCTTGCAAGCGCAGCCTGCACTGCAAGCAGTGCGGCGCTTCCCAGATGTCGTCGAGTCTCCCTCATTGATTCGAACATTTCAGGCAGCCCCCTTCGCGAAGGCACTCGACAGTGAGCTGACCCTGCAGATTTCAAACGATGGGACCAATGAACAGAGCAACGTCGTGACGACTCCCAGACCAGCCGCCATCAGCATTGCTCCGGCATGCATCGCTGTTATCGCGCTGGGCAGAACGTCTCCCGCAGCAACCACCCGGATTCCCAGCGTATAGGTGACGACAGCGAGCGCACTGCTTGCGACGCCCGCCGCGATGGATTCCCACATGAGCTGGATGAACACGTCTCGGCGTCGCGCCCCCAGTGCACGTCGAATCGCGAGCTCCCGCCGACGGCGCCCCAGACTGAAGCTCAGCAGCGCCGCCGCGTTGACGATGCACACGCCGAGAAGGATCAGCGACAACCGAAGCTGCATCCTGGCCTGCTCCGGAACCAATCCCAGCCTGTCCAGCCAATCCATCAACGGCCAGAGTGCCACCTGCTGGGCGCCTGGCTCGATCCGAAGCCCCTTTTCCTGCGCATAGGCGTTCAGACTCGCGCGGTAAGCGGCGACGTCATCTGCGGTGGGCAGCCACGCCCACAATTGAAGCCAGGAAACGTTGGCCCCTGCAGGATCCGTGTCCTGGTCACCACCCCAGATCGCCGTCCCGTCCACAACGGTCAGCTTGTCTGCGATTGCGGTTTCAAGCGGCAGGTAGATCTCGTCAGGCTCCACAAACGGTCTGCGTGTGAGGTCTCCCTGAAACATAGGCACCGGATGCCAATCCTCCGCGACACCCACCACGGTATAGGTGCGTCTGCCCAGTTCCAACTGATGACCAACACAGCCCTCTGCACACTCGCGCTCTGCGAGCGCACGCGACAGAACCACGATTCGGCTCGCAGCATGCCCCTCCTCGGCGGTCCATGCGCGCCCTTGAACAACGGCAATGCCAAGGACACTGAAGACTTCGGACGTGGCGAACCTGGCGCGCAGTCTTGCGCTGGACTCTCCCGGCCGGGAGAGCGTCACCGCGCCCCCTGCCATTGCTGCCTGCTTCCACGTCCGGCCTTGGTTCAGAAGCACCTTCGCGTCTGGCCAGGTCAGTGACTGACCAGGATCCGGAGAGCCACTGCGCAGTGCATCTGGACGCGCGTCAAGGTAAGGGCGGAACAGTGCCGAGCTCCGGCCTGGAGCGGGATCCGACGATGCCTGGAGAACAATGGAAAGCATCACGGTGGTGATCCCTACCCCCGCACCCAGCATGAGAGCGATTGACAGATGAGTGCCGACTCGCTGCTTGAATCGGGCAAGCGAAAGCTGGACGTAGTAGAGCATCATCCAACTGCATCCGGCATTGGCTTACTCGCGCACCTGTCCATGTGATTCTCACTCCATGCCTTTGGAAGCTGATGGTTGAGAATCTCTGATTGTGAAACTGCGCCTCAAGTGGAGACATGGAATTTGCAACTTTCCTCAGGAAACACACGCAGCTCGTAGGTTCTGGATAGAGCCACCGACACTGATGACGAGACCGAGGTGACGGAATCTGACGCGGAAGACCAACTGTCGATTTGCAGACAACGCCCGATGCCTGGCCATCTGATCAGGTGTTGGAGGAAAAAGCGTCCAGAATCAGGTGCAGGCGTCAGCGTTCTTCTAGACCCAGAAATACCAGACAGCTGCCGCCACCAACGCCCCCAACAACACCACCTGCACCACCACATAACCCACGCCACTATCGCGCGATTCAGCGGCAATGCGCTTCTGCAGCGCCTCGCTCACATCCGGCGTTTCTTCCTGCTGCGTCTGCTCACGCAACGCCTGCGCCAGCGCGCGTTCTTCCGCATCGCGAGGGTCGGTCGATGGGCTCACAGCAGTTCTCCGGCGGCGGCATGCCGCGTCAGTTCCTGCTTCAGGACCTGGCGCGCGCGGTGAAGGTGGCTCTTGATGGTACCGCGTGCCAGCCCGGTCACCTGCTCGATCTCGGCCAGGTCGAAGTCCTCCAGGTAGTGCAGGCCGACGATCAGGCGCTGCGGTGCACTCAACCGCTCCAGCGCCACGCCAAGATGGCGCCCCGCCTGCAGCGCCTCGCTCAGTTCAGCCGGCCCCGGTCCTTCATCGCCGATTCCCAGTTCCTCCGGCACCTCCACCGCCACCATCCATTGCGCCTCCAGCCGCCGCCGGCGCAGGTGCTGCAGCGCGGTGGTGTAGGCCACCCGGGAAACCCAGGTGCGCAGCGAGGATTCAAAACGAAAGCGGTGCAGCTGGCGGAACACGGCCAGGAAGGTCTCCTGCAGCAGGTCGGCCACCTGATCGCGGTCGCCCACCATGCGCCCGATCACATGTGCGCAGGTGCGCTGGTGGGTCTCGACCAGCTGCGAAAACGCCGCCTGCGAGCCATCGATGATGGCCCGCACCAGGGCCTGGTCCGCATCCAGCGGTGCGGCGGGTGCCGCCGTCTCCGCTGCATCGTGGCGGCGACGGCCCCGCAGTGCCGACAATGCTTCGCCGAGCAGGCTCATCTGCGGGGCGCCCCCTGTGCCCGTGACATGGGCCGGCTCAGCCCTTGCGTGCGGCGGGGCGGGTGAAGTGCCAGGCCAGCAGCTGGCCCAGACCAGCACTGCCGACCAGCGCGGCGGCGGCACCGAAGGTCAGGTCACGGGCACCGATGGCTTCCAGCAGGGCCATGGCCAACGCCAGGCAGACCAGGCTGATGCCCCAGCGCAGCGCCCCCTGGCGACGGCGTTCTTCTTCCAGCACGGCCAGCGAGCGGATCACTTCCTCCGGCACGTGCGGGGCCACCAGCTTGCTGCGGGCGCGGGCATCGGCAATGGCGTGGATCGCGTAGGCGATGCAGATGAAGAGAGTGATCGGGATCAGTTCCTGCATGGTCGGGCTCCTGTTCGGTGGATGATGCGGGTTCAGGAGAATGGATGCGCGAGGCCGGCTACCGGTTGCACCACTTTGCCAATCCCGCTGCCATGACCTGTGGCCCCTGCCCCGGGCCCTTGCGGCTGCTACGCTTGGCCGGTTTCCTCTTCTGGTGCCGTCCGCCCATGTCCCGAGTGCTGCCCCTGTCCCTCCTGTTGTCGGCCGTGCTGGCCGCACCGGCTGCGCATGCCGCGCCGACGCCGATCACCATCGAACAGGCCATGGCCGACCCGGACTGGATCGGTCCGCCGGTCGAGAAGGCCTGGTGGTCGTGGAACAGCCAGCAGGTGGAGTACCAGCTCAAGCGCAGCGGCAGCCCGGTGCGCGATACCTTCCGCCAGCCGGTGGCCGGTGGCGTGGCCGCGCAGGTGGCCGATGACCAGCGCGGCACCCTGGACGTGGCCGAGCCGGTCTACGACCGCAGCCGCAGCCGCAGCGCCTTCGTCCGCAATGGCGACGTGTTCGTGCGCGACCTGCGCAGCGGCGCGCTGACCCAGCTGACCCGCAGCAACGAGCGCGCGGGCAACGTGAACTTTGCTGCCGACAATGGCGTGATCTGGCGCGTTGGCCAGAACTGGTTCCACTGGACCGCCGCCAGCGGCGTGCAGCAGGTGGCCAGCCTGAAGGCCGAGAAGGATCCGCGTACGGCGCCGAAGGCCGATGTGCTGCGCGACCAGCAGCTGCGCACGCTGGAAACCCTGCGCCGCGACCGCGACCAGCGCGAAGCACTGAAGGACCAGGACCAGCGCTGGCGCCAGGCCGACCCGACCCGCGCGCCGGGTCCGGTGTACCTGGGTGCCGACGTGGAGATCGGTGACAGCGTGCTGTCGCCGGACCTGACCCACCTGATCGTGGTGACCAAGCCGAAGGACTTCGACGACGGCCGTGGCGGCAAGATGCCGCTGTACGTGACCGAGTCGGGCTACGAGGAAACCGAAGACACCCGCACCCGCGTCGGCCGTAACGGCTTCGAGCCGCACACCCTGTGGTACGTGGACGTGCGCACCGGCAAAGCCGAGAAGGTCTCGCTGTCCAGCCTGCCCGGAATCGCCACCGACCCGCTGGCCGAGCTGCGCCGCAAGGCCGGCAAGGATGCGCTGAAGGGCGACCGCAGCGTGCAGGTGATGAGCGACTTCATGGGCGGTGGCATCCGCTGGAGCGCCGACGGCCAGCAGGCCGCGGTGATGCTGCGTGCCAACGACAACAAGGACCGCTGGATCATCAGCGTCAACGCTGCCGATGGCCGCGTGCAGAACCGCCATCGCCTGACCGACAGCGGCTGGATCAACTGGGGCTTCAATGATTTCGGCTGGATGGCCGATGGCCGCACGCTGTGGCTGCTGTCGGAGGAATCGGGCTTCTCGCACCTGTACACCCAGGCCGGCACCGCCAAGCCGCAGGCGCTGACCGGTGGCAAGTGGGAAACCTCGGCGCCGGTGCCGTCGGCCGATGGCAAGGGCTTCTACTTCCTGTGCAACCAGCAGGCCCCGCATGACTACGAAGTCTGCGCGGTGGACACCGGCAGCCGCCAGGTGCGCGAGCTGACCAGCCTCAACGGCGTGGAAGACTTCTCGTTGTCTCCGGACGGCCAGCAGCTGCTGGTGCGCTACTCCGGCGCCTACCTGCCGCCGCAGCTGGCCGTGCTGCCGAGCACCGGTGGCCAGGCCCGCGTGCTGACCGACACCCGCACCGCCGACTACAAGGCGCGCCAGTGGATCCAGCCGAAGCTGGTGGCAGTGCCGTCCAAGCATGGTGCCGGCGTGGTCTGGGCCAAGTACTACGAACCGGAAAACAAGGAACCGGGGAAGAAGTACCCGATTGTGATGTTCGTGCACGGCGCCGGCTACCTGCAGAACGTGCACCAGCGCTACCCGGCCTACTTCCGCGAGCAGATGTTCCACAACCTGCTGGTGCAGAAGGGCTACATCGTGCTGGACATGGATTACCGCGGCAGCGAGGGCTACGGCCGCGACTGGCGTACGGCGATCTACCGCAACATGGGCCACCCGGAACTGGAAGACTACAAGGACGGCCTGGACTGGCTGGTCGATACCCAGCAGGGTGACCGTGATCATGCCGGCATCTACGGCGGTTCCTACGGCGGCTTCATGACCTTCATGGCCCTGTTCCGCTCGCCGGGCACGTTCAAGGCCGGCGCCGCGCTGCGCCCGGTGGTCGACTGGCACCAGTACAACCACGGCTATACCAGCAACATCCTCAACACCCCGGACATCGATCCGGAGGCGTACCGCGTGTCCTCGCCGATCGAGTACGCGCAGAACCTGCAGGACAACCTGCTGATCGCCCACGGCATGATGGATGACAACGTGTTCTTCCAGGACTCGGTGAACCTCACCCAGCGCCTGATCGAACTGCACAAGGACAACTGGTCGATCGCTCCGTACCCGCTGGAGCGCCACGGCTACGTCCGCGCCGATTCCTGGCTGGACCAGTACAAGCGCATCCTCAAGCTGTTCGAGCAGAACCTGAAGTGAGCAACGCCGCGGCCACGATCCACATCGTGGCCGCGGTCATCCTGGATGACCGCGGCCGGGCGCTGGTGGTGCGCAAGCACGGCGTTGACCGTTTCATCCAGCCGGGCGGCAAACCCGAAGCCGGCGAAGCACCGCTGCAGGCGCTGGCCCGCGAGCTGGACGAGGAACTCGGCGTGCAGCTGTGCGTCGAGACCGCCGTCTCGCTGGGCACGTTCGAAGACTGGGCGGTGAACGAGCCCGGCCACCGCGTGCAGGCCCAGGGCTGGTGGGTGCAGGTGGACGGCATGCCACAGGCACGCGCGGAGATCGCTGAACTGGCCTGGGTGCCGCTGCAGCCACCGCACGGCCTGCCCTTGGCACCGCTGAGCGAACACCATATCCTGCCGGCCGTCGCCACCCGGGTGACGGCCCGCTGAGCGCGCGGGCACCGATTGCAAGGACACCGGATGTCAATGTCGATCCCGCCGATTCCTTCGCTGGTCCAACCGACCTATCACGCCTGGGTGCGCCCGATCGCACACGCCTCGTTCTGGCTGTCACTGCTGCTCACGGTCTACTTCGTGATGCAGGGACTGCTGCTGTGGCCACTGCACAACCTTCCGATCTGGCACCTGGTTGAGAGGGAAGTGCAACTCCAGCACCTGCACAGCCTGATCTGGCTTCTGGCGCATCCGGTGGCCGCGTCGATGATCGTCGCACTGCTGTGCCTTGCCTCGACACTGGCCAGCTGGGGACTGCTGCGCGAGCGCAGCTGGGGCCTGTGGAGCTTTGCGGCGATCCTGCTGATGAGTGCATTGACCAACTTTGCGATCGCCGGGTGGCTGGACGTGTTCATGCGCGACGTCATCCCGTTTCTCTCCGACGACGCCGTCCTGCAACAGGAACTCCATCTGAAACGCTGGTTGATCACGTTGACCATGGTGGCCATGTCATTCGTACTCCTCGGCCTGCAGGGTTGGCTGGCCTGGCGCCTGCTGCGACCAGACATCCGCTCGGGCTTCCACTGAGCCACACCCCTTTCCCGCACGACAAGGACCGTCGCATGCGCTTGCTGACCCTTCTCCCCGCGCTGCTGCTGTTCGCCGCGCTGCCTGCCGCCGCCGATGCGCTGCGCTGTGGCGAATACCGCAGCACCGACGGTGGCATGGCGCTGATATTCACATCACCCAGCAGCGGCTACCGCCGCGACGACGGCAGCGAGCCGGAGCCGCTGTGGGTCGATCGCAGTGCGGCGCAGGCCCGACTGGTCATGCTCGACGATGGCGTGGCGCTACCGGTCCGGATCAGTGCCGATGGGCAGCGCATCGAAGACGACGTGGTGGTCTACACGCTGCGCCAGTCCCGGGACTGCGCCGTCGAACCCAGTGCGATTGCCGGCAGCTGCCGCGCCGCCGGCAGCCACTGCATTGCGCAGCTGCCCACGGCTTCGCCCAGCCAGGCCCAGCGCGCGTGCAGCGAAGGCGTTGGCGCGGGCTGCTCGGCGCTGCTGCGACAACTGCGGGATGACAGCCCAGCGAAGGCCACCGACGACGTCGGTGCCACGGGCTTTGATCGCCCGCCTGCCTGCCGCGAACACACGCCCGGGCATGACCCGCAGGCCTGCGAGGCGCTGACCAATGATGCATTGGCTGCTGCCATGCAGCGGGTGAATCAACGCCTGCTGCAGGAAGACGAAGACACACTGGATTCGCCGCTTCCGGCCGCTGCACGCGATCAGCTGCAGCAGCGGTGCCTGCAGCACCGCAGTGGCCGCTTCTGCGTGGAAGTGGCCGCGCAGCAATTGAACGCGCTGGAACCTGCGTTGGCAGTGCAGGCCCTGCAGGTGGTCTGCGATGCGGGCCGCGTCAGTGCCTGCGGACGTACCGCACCGCTGCGTGAACTCGGCACCGACCTGCGCCTGGTGCCGTTGCAGCGGGTGCCGTGCGGCCGTTACCAGGCTGACGGTGGCGTGATCGACATGCTCGACTTCGATGATGGCGCGCGTGCCCGCCTGCACGAAGGCGCCGTCCAGCTGCAGCAGAACGGCGAAACCCTTGTGCTGCACCAGCTCGGCAATGGCGACCTGCTCGGCATGGACAACCAGACGGCCTACCAGCGTTACCAGCTCGTGCCCGGCACGGCACAATGCACGCCCCCGCGCGAGGGCCAGGGTTCGCCGTAGCGCCAGGAGCTTCCCGTTCGATCGTCAAGGAGACGACATGCATTCACCCGCACCGCGCCGCCGCTGGCTGGCCTGGGTCCTGCTGCTGGCCGCGCCGATGGCTGCCGCACAGTCACCACAATGCGGCCTGTTCAAGGCCGACGAAGGCAGCGGCACGCTGCGCATCAGCTCACCGAACCGCGGCGAGCAGAAGCACTTCGGCAGTGCGCCGTCTCCGGTCGCGTTCCAGCAGATCGACGGAAAGCTGCAACTGGTGAACCTGGAGTACGGCCTGCCCAGCGCGCTGCAAGTGCGCGATCGTGGCCGCACGGTCGAGGTGGATGGCACGGTCTACCTCCTGCAGGCGCCCGCACAGTGCGCCGCAGCCGCCACGCCGGCTGCAGGCAGCTGCCTGGCTGATGCGGCGGCGTGCCTGGACAACCGTCGCGAAGCGACCCCGGCCGCCCTGGAAGCGGGGTGTCGGGAAGGCGTGCCCGGCATGTGCCTGCAACTGGCTGATCGTTGGCATGAGGAAGCCAAACCCACGGTCGAGGCCGATCCCGCCCTGGCAAAGGCAGCGCTCGACGCCGCCCTGTCCGGCATCAAACTACCCCCCGCCTGTGACAACGGTGGCTTCGAACAGGGAACCCCGGCGTGTGCCGCCGCACTCGAGGCCGACCCGGCAGTGCAGGAGCAGCTGGTCAAGGCCGCGATGACGGCCGCCATGACCGAAGCCATGGTGACGATGACGGCGCCGACCGTGCCGGTGATCATTCCAGCTGAGCGGCGGCAACAGTTGTTGCGGTTGTGCCGCGAGGTAGCGCACGGCGGCTTCTGCACCCGCGTGGCTGAGCTGTCCTGGGACGCGGGAGATCCCCAGCAGGCGGTGCAGGCCCTGGCTGCAGCCTGCACCCCCGGCAATGACACCGCCACCTGCGAGCGCCTGCCGGCGTTGCAGGCAGTGGGCGCATCGCTGCGACCGCAGCCCGCGACTGCATTGCCCTGCGGCAATTACCGGTCCGACGGCGGCCTGATGGACACGCTGAATTTCGGTGACGCCGGCCTGGTCGGTGTGGGCTGGAGCAGCCATCTTCGCGCACGCGTCGAAGCGGGCGACATCCGCATCCATCACGACCGGGACGGTGACTTCGTACTGCGCCCGCTGCCCGGCGGCCAGTTGCTGGGCCTGGATAACTGGACCCGCTTCCAGGTGTTCGTCCCCACCGGCGAGGGCCCGACCCGGTGCAGTGCAACGAAGCAGTTCAAGGTGCTGCCACTGCCGCAGGATTGCCCGCTGGCGCTGGCCAACGAGGGCGGTGCCGAAGCCTGCTGCGCGCAGGGCAAGCTGCAGGGCTGCAACATTCTCGGCAACCGCCTTGCGCTGTCCGGGAACTGGCTGCAGGCCGCCGAGCACTACACCACGGTCTGCCGCGCCGGCGTGCGCGAAGGGTGCGAGAACCTGGTGACCGCGCAGGGCAACGGCGCGGAACTGGACGCACGGGCAACCCTGGGGCAGCTGTGCAAGGCCGACCGCAGCGGCCTGCACGTGGCCTGCGACGTGCTCGGCACCCAGAACTGGGAGCTGATCACGCTGGGTGGTGCCCTGCAGAAGGCGGTTGATGAGGCAGCCGTGGACGACGCTCCGGCGCCGCGCAACTCCAACCGCAAGCGCTGAGCCGGCCAGGGCCTGCCCGCAGCTTCGGGCGGGCCCTGCGGTAAAGTACGCGCCATGAACGAATTCGAGCGCGTGCGCGCCTATCTCACCGACCTGCAGGACCGCATCTGTGCGGCGATCGAGGCCGTCGATGGCCAGGCCCGCTTCCAGGAAGACCTGTGGCAGCGTGCCGAGGGCGGTGGCGGGCGTACCCGCGTGCTGCGCGACGGTGCGGTGTTCGAGCAGGCCGGCATCGGCTTCTCCGACGTGGCCGGCAGCCGCCTGCCGCCATCGGCCTCGGCCAACCGTCCGGAACTGGCTGGCGCCTCCTGGCGTGCCACTGGCGTGTCGCTGGTGTTCCACCCGCTCAACCCCTACGTGCCGACCACGCATGCCAACGTGCGCTTCTTCCAGGCGCAGCGCGACGGCGAAGTGGTGGCCAGCTGGTTCGGCGGTGGCTTCGACCTGACCCCGTTCTATCCGTTCGACGAGGACGTGCAGCACTGGCACCGGGTCGCGCGCGACCTGTGCGCCCCGTTCGGCGATGAGCGCTATGCCGCGCACAAGCGCTGGTGCGACGAGTACTTCTTCCTGCGCCACCGCAATGAAACGCGCGGCGTCGGCGGCCTGTTCTTCGACGACCTGCACGGTGACTTCGAGCGCGATTTCGACTATCTGCGTGCGGTCGGCGATGGCTTCCTGGATGCCTACCTGCCGATCGTGCAGCAGCGCAAGGACACCGCCTACGGCGAGCGCGAACGCGAGTTCCAGCTGTACCGTCGCGGCCGCTACGTGGAATTCAACCTGGTCTACGACCGCGGCACCCTGTTTGGCCTGCAGAGTGGTGGCCGCAGCGAAAGCATCCTCATGAGCCTGCCGCCGCGGGTGCGCTGGGAGTACGGCTTCAGTCCGGAAGCGGGCAGCGCCGAGGCGCGCCTGGCCGATTACCTGGTGCCGCGCGACTGGCTCTGACCTTCCGGCGCCACGCCTGACGCGTGGCGTCTTCTCCTGCCTGTGGTGCGCCCTGCACCGGACAGGTCCTGCTTTGCCTCCTTCAAGGATGACCCCATGCCTGCTGCTGTTTCCCTCCGCCCCCGCGCTGCGGGCTGGCGCTCCCTGCTGTTGCTCGCACTGGCCTCGGCCAGCCTGCCGGCTGCCGCGCAATCGATGGCCTGCGGCACCTACAAGGACAGCGACGGCACTATCACGCTGACCATCGAGAGCGAAGGCCACGCCTTCCTGTCCGGCCCCTACCAGGCCACCGAGGAGCTGCGCATCGCCCGCCAGGAAGACGTGCTCGGCACCGGCAACCTGTCCACGGGACGCCTGGAAAACTGGTTCTTCTCGGACAACGACCGCACGATCAACACGCCCTATCGCGAGTTCACCCGTGAGCACGCCGCCGCCTGCAAGACGATGCCCGAGCCCATCGAAGATGGTTGCGTGATGAACACCTCCGAGTGCCTGGAGGCGCTGCCCGAGGCCGCACCGGTGAAGCTGCACGCCTGGTGTGCCGAGGGCGTGGGCGCGGCCTGCTCCCAGCTGTTGGAGACCTACCAGCAGCAGGCCAAGGACGCTGCCCCGGCGCCTGCACGGGCCGAGCCGCCGAAGCCGGAGATCTGCAAGGAGGATTCCGCGTCCTTCAACGCCGAGGGCTGCAGGGCGATCGCCGAGGTGGTCGGGCTGGAGATGATCGGCAAGTCCCTGCTCGGGCTGCAGCATTCGGTTGATCCCGTGTTGCCGTCCGCGCAGCTCGATGAGCTGGCCGCACTGTGCCGGCAGCAGCACGGCGAGACCTTCTGCGCCGACGTTGCCGAGGTGCTGTGGAGTGGCGGGCGCCTGTTGCAGGCCCACGAAGCGCTGCAGCTGTCGTGCGCGCAGCGCGCCGATGGCGTGGCCTGCGGTCGCGCCAAGGCGCTTGCCAGCCTGGCCGCTGCGCCGGTCGCTTCACTGGCTCCGGTGCCGGCCACTGCGCTGCCGTGTGGGAGCTACGAAGCCGAGTACGGTGTGCTCTCGCAGCTGCGCTTCCTCGATGGCGGCCTGGTTGAGGCCGAGGGCCGCGACCAGCGCCTGCGCGCGCGCCTGCAGGACGGCCGCATCCTCATCCGTCCCGATGTCGGCAGCGACTTCGTGCTGCAACCGCTGAAGAACGGAAACCTCGCCAGCGTCGACGGCGGCAACCGCTTCGCCTACTACGAGCGCAAGCCCGCCGCAGGCAATGCCAGCTGCACGCCGCCGGTGACGTTCGTGGAAATCCCGCTGCCACTGGATTGCCCCACCCTGGCACGCAAGGACGGCGCCAAGGCCTGCTGCACCGAGGGCAAGCTGCTCGGCTGCAAGGTTGCCGGCGAAGCCCTGTTCGAGGCCGAGAAATGGGCCGCGTCGCTGCCCTACTTCGAGACGCTGTGCGGCGCCGGTGTCCGCGAAGGGTGCCTGGCATTGGCAGCGGTGTATTCGCATACCGCCGACCCGAAGATCCCGCAGGCCATGGCGGCGCTCTGCGCGAAGGATGGCAAGGGCACGCATGTGGCCTGTGATGTGGACGCCACCCGCAACTGGCCGGCACTGAAGGCCGAAGCCGCGCTCTGAGGGCGCGGGAAGGGGTACCCGTAGCGTCGAGCTTGCTCGACTTCTGCTGGCAGTGGATGGAAACAGTCGAGCAAGCTCGACGCTACACGTCAGGTGCTCTTCCTGGGGATGATGGTGATGTGCCCGTTGATCTCCAGCAGGGCCAGCTCGACATCCTCCACGCCCAGGCAGCCCTGCTGGCGCATGGCGGCCTCGAAATCGGCGCGGGTGACCTGCTCACGGCGCAGAACGGCGTCGAACAGGCGCCCATCACGCGCGATCACTACCGGTTCTCCTTCCACCAGGCGCTCGATGCGCCGGCTGCGGGTACTGACCCAGCCCACCCCATAGTTGAGCAGGATCAGGGTGGCCGCCAGCAGCAGGCCGCCGCCCAGCGAGGTATCGGTACCCAGCAGCGCGTTCTGCACCGCGTTGCCCAGCAGCACCACCAGCAGTACGTCGAACGGGGTGATCTGCCCCAGCGGGCGCTTGCCGCTGAGCCGGACCATGCCCAGCACCACGACATAGACCACCACCGCGCGCAGGATGAACTCCCACCACGGCATCGCCAGTGCGAACAGGTCGGGCATTGTCTTCCCCTGCGGAGCGGTGGCCCAGCGTGGCGCAGGCCACGGCATCTGGCAACGGCACAAATAAAAAGCCCCGCTGACCAGGGGGAGGTCAACGGGGCCGGGGAACGGGCACTTGGGGAGGAGTCCCCGTTCCGAGATCTGCTCCAGGGGATGGGAGAGATCCACAACAGGCGTTGCGCCTGTCGAGAGTTATAGAAGCACTCCGAACACTAACGGTTCGTGAAGGGGCCCAATTTAATGAACCTCCATCAGGGCAACATTCATGATCGAGTCAGAAACCTCTGACCAATGAACGAATTCACGTCGTTTTCGGCCTGAAACACCCTCAGTGTGCTTCGTCCCAATTGTTGCCGATGCCGGTATCGACCACCAGCGGCACCCGCAGTTTGGCCGCTTGCGACATGCGCTCGACCACCTGCAAACGCAACTCCTCGACGAAACTGCTTTCGGTTTCGAACACCAGTTCATCGTGCACCTGCAGGATCATCCGTGCCGGTGCGCCGCTGTCACGCAGCCACTGGTCCACGTCCCCCATCGCGCGCTTGATGATGTCGGCGGCGGTGCCCTGCATCGGCGCGTTGATCGCGGCGCGCTCGGCACCGGCGCGCAGGCCCTGGTTACGTGCATGAATGTCGTTCAGGTACAGGCGGCGGCCGAACAGGGTTTCCACATAGCCCTGGTCGCGGGCCTGCTGGCGCATTCGCTCCATGAAATCACGCACGCCCGGGTAGCGGCTGAAGTACAGCGCCACGTAGTCCTGCGCCTGGCCACGGTCGATGCCCAGGTTGCGCGCCAGGCCGAAGGCGCTCATGCCGTACATCAGGCCGAAGTTGATCGCCTTGGCCGCGCGGCGCTCGTTCGGGGTCACTTCCTCCAGCGTGCGCCCGAACACCTCGGCGGCGGTGGCGCGGTGGACGTCGGCGCCCTGCTCGAAGGCACGCACCAGGCCCGGGTCCTCGGACAGGTGGGCCATGATCCGCAGCTCGATCTGCGAATAGTCGGCCGCCAGCAGCTGGAAGCCCTCCGGGGCGATGAACGCACGGCGGATGCGGCGGCCATCCTCGGTGCGGATCGGGATGTTCTGCAGGTTCGGGTCTGACGAGGACAGGCGGCCGGTGGCGGCACCGGACTGGTGGTAGCTGGTATGCACCCGGCCGGTGTCCGGGTTGACCATCTCCGGCAGCTTGTCGGTGTAGGTGCTGCGCAGCTTGGCCAGGCCCCGGTAGTCCAGGATCACCCGCGGCAGCTCGTGCTGGTCGGCGATCGCCTCCAGCGCCTCTTCATTGGTGCTGGGCTGACCCTTCGGGGTCTTCACCACCGCCGGCAGCTTCAGCTCATCGAACAGCACCGCCTGCAGCTGCTTGGGCGAATCCAGGTTGAAGCTACGGCCGGCCAGCTCGGTGGCCTTCTGCTGCGCGGCCAGCATGCGCGAGGACAGGTCCTGGCTCTGCCGGCGCAGTTCATCGGTGTCGATCCGCACGCCATTGGCTTCGATCGTGGTCAGCACCGGTACCAGTGGCATCTCGATGTCGCGGTACACGTTGTCCAGCGCCGGCTCGGCCAGCAGCTGCGGCTGCAGCGCGCGGTGCAGGCGCAGGGTGATGTCGGCGTCCTCGGCCGCATAGCGGCTGGCTTCGTCGATGCCCACCTGCGAGAACGGAATCTGCTTGGCGCCCTTGCCGGCCACATCCTCGAACTTGATGGTGTTGTAGCCCAGGTAACGCAGGGCCAGCGAATCCATGTCGTGGCGGGTGGCGGTGGAATTGAGCACGAAGCTCTCGAGCATGGTGTCGTCGTGGTAGCCCTGCACCTCCACGCCGTGGCGGCGCAGCACATGCAGGTCGTACTTGCCATGCTGGCCCAGCTTCTTCTTCGCCGGGTCCTGCAGCACCGGGCGCAGTGCGTCCAGCACCTGCTGCATCGGCAGCTGCGCCGGCGCGCCCGGGTAATCGTGGCCGACCGGAATATAGGCGGCCTTGCCCGGCTCGACCGCCAGGCTGATGCCCACCAGGCGCGCACGCATCGCGTCCAGCGCATCGGTTTCGGTATCGAAACTGATCAGGTCCGCCTGCTGCAGGCGCTCGACCCAGGCCTGCAGCTGCTCGGCGGTCAGCACGGTCTCGTATTCACCCGGTGCGGCCAGCGCCGGATCCAGCGTGCCGGCGGCCGGTGCCTCGGCGCTGCCACGGGCGAAGCCGGCGGCGGTGCCACGCAGGCTCGGCGTTGCTTCGCTGGCGGCCGTCGGCGCCGGCAGCGGTGCACCCAGCTCCTTCAGCGCCTGGGTGAAGCCGTAGCGCGCATACAGCTCGGTCAGCTCCGGCACGTCCTGCTCGCGCAGGGCCAGCGTGGTCGGGCTGGCGTCCAGCTCCACGTCGGTGCGGATGGTCACCAGCTCGCGGTTCAGCGGCAGGCGCTCCAGCGCGGCGCGCAGGTTCTCGCCGATCTTGCCCTTCATGGTCGGCGCGGCCGCCATCACCCCGTCCAGGTGCTGGTACTCGGCCAGCCACTTGGCGGCGGTCTTCGGCCCGCATTTCTCCACGCCCGGCACGTTATCGACGGTGTCGCCCATCAGCGCCAGCAGGTCGATGATCTGGTCGGCGCGCACGCCGAACTTCTCCATCACTGCGGCATCGGAATCCATGCGGCTGCCGGTCATGGTGTTGACCAGCTCGATGCCCGGGCGCACCAGCTGGGCAAAGTCCTTGTCGCCGGTGGAAATGGTCACCTTCAGTTCCTGTGCCACGCCCTGCAGGGCCAGCGTGCCGATCACATCATCGGCCTCCACGCCGGGAATGCGCAGGATGCTGATGCCCAGCGCTTCGACGATGCGGCACATCGGCTCGACCTGGCTGCGCAGCTCATCGGGCATCGGCGGGCGGTTGGCCTTGTACTGGTCATACAGGTCATCGCGGAAGGTCTTGCCCGGCGCATCGACCACGAACGCCACGTAGGCCGGGCGCTCCTTCAGTGTCGAGCGCAGCATGTTGACCACGCCGAACAGCGCGCCGGTGGGTTCGCCCTGTGCATTGGACAGGGGCGGCAGCGCGTGGAACGCGCGGTACAGGTAACTGGACCCGTCGATCAGGACTAATCTGCTCATGGGTCGATTCTACGCGCCCGTGCCTGCACTGCGACGACACGGCACAGCCGCGGCGATGGGGCATAATCAAGGCTCTTTCCAGGCAAAGGCCCCCGCCGATGAAGACCCTGATGCTGGCTTCCCTGCTCCTGCTCGCTGGCTGCGCCAGCATGGGTGGCGCGGGCGCTCCCCCGGTGGACGTCAAGGGCGCGGATGTGTCCAAGCGCACCATGGACAACGGCGATGTCATCGAGGAATACCGCGTGTCCGGCCAGCTGCGCATGGTCAAGGTGACCCCGTCGCGCGGTGCCCCGTTCTACATGTACGACAAGAACGGCGATGGCCGTTTCGACAACGACAAGGACGGCGTGTCGCCGGTGTACTGGAAGCTGTACAGCTGGTGATGTGACCGGGGTCGGATCCCTGCGATTCAGTAGATCCACGCCATGCGTGGATGGGCCCCTGCCGGCCCTACAAAAGATGACGCCGGCGCGCATCCTGCGGCCGGCGTCGGGTCCCCTCCCCGGGAACGCTTGTATCAGCGGATGACCAGCACCGGCAGCGTGCTGCGTGCCAGCACTTCAGCGGTCTGGCTGCCCAGCAGCACACGGGTCACACCACGGCGGCCATGCGAGGTCATCACGATCAGGTCGCTGTTGCGCTCGCCGGCGGTCTCGATGATGCCGTCAGCCGCATAGCGGTCCAGCACGTGCACCGGGTTGGCGGTAATGCCCTGCTCGGCGGCCTTGGCCAGCGCCGGCTGCAGCACCTTCTGCGCACCTTCCTCGCGGTCGGCCTTGTACTCAGGGCTGTTCATGTAGCCCACGCTCCAGCCCATGGCGTCGTACATGCCGACGGCCCACGGCTCGGAAACGGTCACGATATCGACCTCGGCGTTGAGGTCCTTGGCCAGCTCCAGACCCTTGGCCAGGCCCTTGTCGGCCAGCTCGGATCCGTCGGTGGCAATCAGGATGCGCTTGTACATGGTGGGGCTCCGTGGCGGTCTGCCAGATGGGAACAACACCATTGCACACCGGATGTGCAGGGCGCGCCTTGAGCAGGATCAATCCGGCGCCGCGCAGCGGCGTGTGCGCACCGCCGGCTTGCGTACGCGGACACCGCAGCGCAAGCTGGGTGGGCGGCGCGCCGCCGCCTTGGGAGAACCCGCATGCAGGACAGCAAGCCGACATCACGAAGCCCCCTCAGGATCATCCTGTGGAGCCTCATCGCCGCCTTCGTGCTGTTCTACGGCGGCTATCATCTGGGCAAGGACATGGCGCTGCGTGACAACGCCCGGCAGTCAGCCGGCCGATAACGCTCTTCTGTAGAGCCGAGCCATGCTCGGCTGCTTTTCCCGCCAGAAGCAGCCGAGCATGGCTCGGCTCTACATTTTCTACCCTCAGGCGATCTGCACCACGCGTGCGTTCTGGCACAGCGGGTAGCTGCCGACGAATTCAGAAATCGCATCACGCATCGCCTCGAACGATTCGCCGTACATGTACAGCGCCGTTTCGGTCGGGCCCTGCCACCAGCTGCAGATCTCGCCCAGGCCATCGATGCGCTCGGACAACTGTTCGAACACGTGGTTGGAATCGCACTGCTCGTAGACCTCGTCCGGCAAGGTCAGGCCATCCAGGTAGATGCCCAGGCCCTCGGTCACGCCGAAGCTGCGGTCGGCCTCGCCCGCACCCTGCAGCTGCGAACCCTTCGGCGCACCCAGCTGTTCCAGCAGGTCGATCAGCTTCGGCACGCCGGCCGCATCGACCAGGGCAACTTCGATATCACCGTATTCGACCTCGCCGAGGTCGGACATCGCGGTGCCGCCGCCGGTGATCCCGCCGACCTCGGCCGCCTGCAGCAACGCATCGAGCGGATCCTCGAACAGCTCGTGGCGATGCTCGGGCTGCAGCTTGGCGTTCAACTTCACGGTGACGTGCAGCGTGGGTTCGCTACCCCCGATGGATGTGCCTGAGGACGTCATGACCGGTTTCGCTTCATTGATAAAGATCTGATTCTCGCAGCTTCCGACGAAAGACGCAGCCGAGCTGACTTAAATTTTACATCTTGATAGGAACCAGCCTTGAAGTTGAGGCTGGTCTCTAATTCCTTCAACCGGGTATCCCCGTTGTCAGTTGACTCAACGAAGGCCTTAGCTACGTAAGGATCGCGCAGCAGTTCAACAATCATCGTACTGAACATTGACTTCTTAGCGAGGTGAAGATCGAGCGCATCCTCAATGAAGGCGGCGTACCAAGAGTTAATCAGCCTGTTCCCGTCCGCCTCTTCAACCGACAAACTGAGGGAAAACTGCATCAACTGATTGTAGAGATTGGCCAGATAGCTCCACTGCGCGGAGAATCGCGCATAGAACGCGACGTACGTTCCTGCAAACACTGCGCCCGCCCAGGGCAGCACTTCACCAAGATCACTCTTCAATTGCTCAACTGAGAATGAAAGAACCGTGTCTTTATCCAAATAGGCCTTCGCTGGCGTTGCAACAAGAAGAATCAGGAATGTGACCCACAGCGATCGGAACAGAACCGCAGTTCCTCCGTTCGCTCGGTTCGTCAAGAAGAATTCACCGGACAATACAAAGACGACGGATTCCTGAAATTTTTGCCACCGACTTGCACATTTACTGGCCACTTCATTCCCCACTGAAATTAATCGCCGCCAGCTGTAGAGGGTAGAGGATGCAGGCCGGAAAAAGGAGATCGTCCCTAGAAATCAGATCACCGTCAGGTTGGCATACGCCATCACCAGCCACTTGCTGCCGGCATCGGCAAACTCGACCTGCACGCGGGCGTGGGCACCGTTGCCTTCGTAGTCGGTCACCATGCCTTCGCCGAACTTGGGATGGGTGACCAGCGCGCCGAGCTTCAGCGGCGGTGCCTCGATCGAGGCATGGCCCATCACCCGGCTGGCGCCCATCGAGGCCGGCCGCGAGACCTGCACCTTCGGGCGCACTTCGTGCAGCAGCTCGCGCGGAATCTCGCGCAGGAAACGCGACGGCAGGCTGTAGTTGTCCTGGCCGTGGATGCGGCGCGATTCGGCGTAGCTCAGCACCAGTTTCTGGCGTGCGCGGGTGATGCCCACGTAGGCCAGGCGGCGCTCTTCTTCCAGCCGCCCGCTTTCCTCCAGCGAACGCGCGCTGGGGAACAAGCCTTCTTCCAGGCCGGCCAGGAACACCAGCGGGAATTCCAGGCCCTTGGCCGAGTGCAGGGTCATCAGCTGCACGCCCTCTTCGCCCGCCTGCGCCTGGCCCTCACCGGCCTCCAGCGCGGCATAGGCCAGGAATGCGACCAGCTCGTCCATGTCCTCGCCCACTTCCTCGATGTCGTCGGCGCGACGCACGAAGCGCGAGGCCACCGAGACCAGTTCGTCGAGGTTGTCGGTGCGCGATTCCGAGTCCAGCGCATTGCGGCTTTCCTTGCTCCAGTGCTCGCGCAGCTGCGAGCGGGCCAGCACGTGGTCCACGCGCTCGGCCAGGGTCATGTGCAGGGTCTGCGCCTGCAGCTCGTTGACCAGCACCAGGAAGCCGGCCAGCGCATTGCGCGCACGTGCGGCCAGTGCGCTGCCCTGGGTGACCAGCATGGTCGCTTCCCACAGCGAGATGCCCTGCGCGCGCGCCTCGCGGCGCACTTCGTCCAGCGTGCGGTCGCCGATGCCACGCGTCGGCGTGTTGACCGCGCGCTCGAAGGCGGCGTCATCGTTGCGGTTGGACAGCAGGCGCAGGTAGGCCAGCGCATCCTTGATTTCGGCACGCTCGAAGAAGCGCATGCCGCCGTACACGCGGTACGGCACCTGTTCGCTCAGCAGCGCCTCTTCCAGCGCGCGCGACTGCGCGTTGCTGCGGTAGAGCACGGCCACTTCGGTATAGCTGCCACCGTCTCGCACCCACTGGCGCGCGCGCTCGACGATGTAGCGCGCCTCGTCCATCTCGTTGTACGCCGCGTACAAGTCGATCGGCTCGCCGTCGCCGCTGTCGGTCCACAGTTCCTTGCCGATGCGGTCCGGGTTGTGCGCGATGACCGCGTTGGCGGCGCCGAGGATGTTGGCCGTGGAGCGGTAGTTCTGTTCCAGGCGGATGGTCTGCGCACCCGGGAAGTCGCGCAGGAAGCCCTGCACGTTCTCGACCTTGGCACCGCGCCAGCCGTAGATGGCCTGGTCATCGTCACCGACCACGAACACGTGGCCGGAATCGCCGGCCAGCACGCGCACGAAGGCGTACTGGATGGCATTGGTGTCCTGGAACTCGTCTACCAGGATCTCGCGGAAGCGCGCGCGGTAGTGCGACAGCAACGCCGGGTTGTCGCGCAGCAGCTCATGCGCGCGCAGCAGCAGCTCGGCGAAGTCGACCAGGCCGGCGCGGTCGCAACGCGCCTGGTACTCGATGTAGGCCTGGCGCATGGTTTCAAGCCACGCGTCGTGCGGTTCGGGCTGGATGTGCTGTGGGCGGCGGCCCTCGTCCTTCTGCGCGTTGATCCACCACGCGATCTGCTTGGCCGGGTACTTGCCGTCATCCAGTTCCAGCGCCTGCACCACGCGCTTGACCAGCCGCAGCTGGTCGTCCGAATCCATGACCTGGAAGCCTTCGGGCAGCTTCGCGTCCTGCCAGTGCAGGCGCAGCAGGCGGTTGGCCAGGCCGTGGAAGGTGCCGATCCACATGCCACGGCTGCCATTGGGCAGCTGTGCGTCGATGCGGTGGCGCATTTCGCCGGCCGCCTTGTTGGTGAAGGTCACCGCGAAAATGCCGTGGGTCGGCACGCCATCGACTTCATGCAGCCAGGCGATGCGGTGGGTGAGTACGCGGGTCTTGCCGGAACCGGCACCGGCCAGCACCAGGTGGTGGCCGGGGGGAGCGGAGACGGCTTCGCGCTGGGCCGGGTTCAGGCCATCAAGCAGGTGGGAGACATCCATGCCCCCATTTTACGGCATCGCCGTCGCGGCTCCTGCGACCACCTGGGTTGCCAGTGCCTGCGCCTGCTGACGCAGTTCAGGCACCGCCAGGCTTTCCCACAGGCTGCCGATGCGCAGGCTGCCGAGCACGCCCAGCCGTGCCTGCGGCTGGCCACCGGCGGCACACAGGCGATCGCCCGGCACCGTGCTGTCCAGGCCCAGCCCGTGCGGGCCGGGGCGCGCCAGCCCATCGGCCTGCAGCTGCTGCAGCAACGGATTGCGCAGCGCGCTGGCGCGGGTCTCCACGCCGGTGGCGTTGATCACCCCGCTGATCGTCCACTGCTGTTCATTGCCCGAGGCATCGCGGCCGGACAGCTGCAGCGCATTGCCGTCGCGCCAGACGCGTTGCAGGCGGGACCGGTGGATACGCAGCTGGCCGCTGTCCTGCAGCGCCTGCAACTGCGCATCCACTTCTTCGGCGATGCGGTGGCGATGCACGTCCCAGTAGCGCACCACATGGCGCAGGAAACGACGCTGGTCGGCCTCGTCGAGGCTGCACCACAGCGCCTGGCCGTGTGGGCGGATGCGGTCCATCACGCCCTGCCACGGCAGGCCGTCGGCTTGGGCTTGGCGTGCGAACCCGCGCAGTGCGCGCAGGCGCTGGCGCAGGTTCATGGGCAGCAACGTAGCCGGATCAAACGTGGGCAGACCCCCGTGCGCATGCGGCAACGGCAGCAGGCCATGGCGCGAGATCACATGCAGCGGGCCGGTGTGGCCGGCAGCGACCAGCGCCAGCACGGTGTCGGCCATGCTCAGGCCGGAGCCGACAATGGCCACAGCCTGTTCGCCGGCCAGGGTGCGCACACCGTCGTAGTCCCAGGCCTCGATCACATCGTCGGCAGGCAGCGCATCGGCGCCGGCCACCGGCAGCGGGCGCATGCTGTTGCCGGTGGCGAGCACCGCCTGCGCGGCGTGCAGCGTGTGGCCATCGCCGAGTGTCAGCTGGTAGCCGTGGTCATCCGGCTGCAGGCCCAGTACCGGCTGCGCGATCACCTGCAGCTGCGCCGGGCTGGCCGCGGCGGCGTCCTGCAGGCGCTGCTGCAGGTACGCGGCGAAATAGTGGCGGCACACGTAACGCTCGCCCAGCACCTCGCGCGCCTCGCCCGGGTAGGCGTTGGCGGCCACCAGGTAATCGAGGAAATCGCCGGGCTGGTCGGCAAACGCACTCATCTTCGCCGCCGGCACGTTCAGCAGATGCTCCGGCCACGGCGTGGCATAGGCGATGCCCTGCGCCAGCTGCGAAGCCGGCTCGAAGATGGCCAGCGCCAGCGGCGTGTGGGCCTGGCGCAATACCTGGATCGCCACCAGCACCCCGGCCGCACCACCACCGATGATTGCCAGGTCCAGTTCGCCATTACGCGGTGAATCAGTCATGTGCCGATTGTAGGCCATCGGCGATGACAGGCCGGATTGCCGAAATGGGCGGCCGGCATTGCCTTACATCAACGCATCTGCCAAGCGTGCGATGCCTTCGCGGCTGCGCCGCCACGTGGGGCGACTGCGCCACTGCTGCAGGTCCAGCTGCCGCGATTCACGCAGGTAGCCATCCTCGATCTCGCACAACTGCTGCACCAGCGCGCGGTCGTAGCAGATCAGGCCGATTTCGGCATTCAGCGCGAACGAACGGATATCCATGTTGATCGAGCCGAGCACGGCGATGTCCTCGTCCACGCTCATGTGCTTGGCGTGCAGGAACTGCGGTTCGTACAGGGCGATGCGCACGCCACAGCGCAGCAGCTCGTCGTAGTACGCCTCCTGCGCCCACGAGGTCAGCCGCTGGTTGTTGCTGGCCGACAGGATCAGCTGCACCTGCACACCGGACAATGCGGCGATGCGCAGCGCGCTCAACGTGGCTTCGTCGGGCACGAAGTACGGGGTGACCATCACGAGCCGCCGCCGCGCCAGGTGGATCAGCGCCGCCACCGCATCGCGTGCGTTGCTATAGGGATATGCCGGCCCGCTGGGCAGCAGCTGGGTGGCGATGTCGTCGCTGCACTCGGGCACATCGGCGATCACGTCCAGGCGCTGGCCGGTTTCCATGTACCAGTCACTGGCGAACACCGCTTCAAGATGCGCCACCGCCGGGCCGCGCACGCGCGCCACCAGCTCGCGGTTCGGGTGGCCGGGCACGAACCCGGGGCCGGCCAGGTTCTGCGAACCGACGTAGGCCACTTCGTTGTCGATCACCGCGATCTTGCGGTGATTGCGCAGGTCCATGCGCCCGCTGCGGCGCCAGCGCAGGCCGCCGGGCAGCATCGCGCGCACCTCGATGTCACGCGCTTCAAGGCGCTTGCGATAGGCGCGCAGACCGCGCTTGGCACCCACCGCGTCGAGCAGCACACGGCATTGCACGCCACGCGCGGCGGCACGCTGCAGCGCCTCGACCATCGCCTCGCCCACCGCGTCATCGAACATCAGGTAGTACAGCAGGTGCACGCGGTCTTCGGCCTGGTCGATGTCGGCGATCAGCGTGTGCAGCGATTCGTCGTAGTCGGTCAGCAGGTCCACCGCGTTGCCGTGCACCGGCATGAAGTCGCCCTGGCGCTGCACCAGCGGCACGATCTCGGCGCAGGCAGTGTCCGGCTGCGGGGTCCAGCGCAGGCGATGCTGCAGCGCCTGTTCCTCGCGGATGACTTGCGAGGCCTCGGCCTGGCGGCGGATGCGCTCGCGCGACAGCCACGGGTGGCCGAACAACAGGTACAGCGGCAGGCCCAGCAGCGGCACGAAGCCGACCAGCAGCAGCCAGCTGCGCGCCGCACCCGGCGTGGTGCGGGTGGGAATCCAGCACAGCGCGACCAGCCGGATCAGCCAGTCGATCAGCAGCAGGTAGGAACCCAGCAACCACTCGAACAGCATCGCGTCGCCCGTCGGGAGGTGATGGGCCATTCTGCCCAGCGGGGTGTGTAGAGTCGAGCCGCGCTCGACTGCTTTGAAGCCGTGTGCCAACCAAGGTTGGCACCTACCGGGGGAGTGTGCCGACCAACGGTCGGCACCCACAGGCACCCACCGGCCCCACCGCCAGGCATGAAAAAACCCGCCACAAGGGCGGGTTTCTTCGCGGGGATCAGCAATCCTTGCGGATTACTTGATCTTGCCTTCCTTGTACGGGACGTGCTTGCGCACGACCGGATCGTACTTGGAGAATTCCATCTTCCCCGGGGTGTTCTTCTTGTTCTTGTCGGTCGTGTAGAAGTGACCGGTACCAGCGGTCGAAATCATACGGACCTTATCGCGCTTGCCTGCCATGATCGTCTACTCCTCAGACCTTTTCGCCGCGCGCACGCAGCTCAGCCAGAACGGAATCGATGCCGTTCTTGTCGATGGTGCGCAGTGCATGCGCGGAAACACGAAGCTTCACCCAGCGGTTTTCGCTGGCAACCCAGAAGCGGCGCTCGTGCAGATTCGGCAGGAAACGACGACGGGTCTTGTTGTTGGCGTGCGAGACGTTGTTACCCGTCTGCACTCGCTTGCCGGAAACCTGGCATACGCGGGACATTGCGCACCTCGATAGTAAGTTGTGTCAGCCCGTAGCCCGGGAGACGGCGGCCTCGATGGTTGCCCACCACACGTCAAGAGAATCAAAGGGTTACGCTGGCGTTGGGCGGCCGGGGACGTGCTCCCGGGGGCGCCGCCCGGTAGAAAACCGGACACAGCGAGCCGCGCATTATGCACGGGTTCAAGCACTTGCGCAAGTTACCCACAGGCCTGGACTGAACCGGGAGAGCCGGGAGCCCACCAACCGGCATACTGGCCCGGTTCACTGCGGAGCTTTCCATGCGGCTGCTGGCCCTGACCTACGGAACCGAAGGCGATACGCGTCCGCTGGCCATGCTCTGCCATGGGCTGATTGGCGCAGGCCACGAGGTGACACTGCTGGCCGATGGCGGCACGCTGGGCAGCGCGCAGGCGCTGAATGTGCCCCATGCGTCCCTGGAAGGTGATATCCATGACGAAGTGGTCGCGCTGGTCTCGCGTGGCAACGGTGTTGCCGCCGCCAGTAGCGGACTGGCACGGATGGCGCTGCAGCATGTCACTGGCTGGATGCGGCAGGCGGACGCGGCGGCCGAGGGTTGCGACGCGATTCTGACAGGGGGGCTGGCGGCCTTTGTCGGCATGAGTGTGGGCGAACGCCGGGGTCTGCCGGTGATCGGGACCGGCATGATTTCACTGACCCCGACGCGTGCCTTCCGCTCCCCGTTCCTGCCGCCGGGACGCTCGCCGGGCTGGTTGAACCGGGCCAGCTATGGGCTGGTCAACGGCCTGATCTGGCGCCAGTTCCGCCAGCCGATCAACGAGGCCCGCAAGCAGCTGGGGCAATCGCCGCGCCGCTCGCTGTGGTCCGGCCTGCCGATGCTCTATGGCATCTCGCCGCAGCTGCTGCCGCCACCGACGGACTGGCCGGCCGACCACATCGTCTGTGGCCAATGGCGGTTTCCTGATGCGCCCTGGACGCCGCCGGCCGATCTGCAGGCCTTCCTCGACGCCGGACCGCCGCCGGTCTATCTGGGCTTCGGCAGCATGACCGGCTTTGATCGCGAACGCGTGTTGCCGGCCCTGCTGCAGGCGTTGGCACCACGCCGTGTCCTGCTGTTTCCCGGCTGGGTGGGACTGCCTGCGATGCGCTTGCCCGATTCTGTCTTCGTCCTGGGCCCGACCCCACACGAAGCGCTGTTCCCGCGTTGCGCATTCGCCATCCACCACGGTGGCAGCGGCACCACGCATTCGGCCTGCCGCGCCGGCATTCCTTCACTGGTGATGCCGTTCGCCGCAGATCAGTTCTTCTGGGCCGATCGCCTGTATCGGTTGGGCGTAGCACCGGCACCGTTGTCACCGAAGCGACTGGATGCAGCAGCGCTGGCAGCAGCCATCACCTTCGCTGAAACCGAAGCAACACGCGCACGCGCGGCGGCCTTGGGCGTGGCGATGAACAGTGAGGACGGGGTGGCATGTGGCGTGGCAATGATCGAGCGCTGGTTGCGGCTGATGTAACGGCGACCAGGCCTCAGCGCAGATGCGGAATCACCTGGGCCAGTAGATGGGCATCCTTCAACGCGCCGTGCAGGCCGCGCTGGCTGGGAATGCGCAGGCGCTGCAACACGTCGTCCAGTTTATTGCCCTGGCCTGGCCAGCGCCCGCGCGCCAGCTTCAGGCTGCAGGTGATGCGGCAATGCTGGGCCAGCGTGCCGGGGATGCCAGCCAGGCGCAGCTCGTTGTCCAGGAAGCCCACATCGAAGGTGGCGTTGTGCGCGACCATCTCGCTGCCACGCAGGAACTCCAGCAGCTCGGCGGCCTTGCTGGAGAACAGTGGCTTGCCCACCAGCATCGCGTCGCTGATGCCGTGCACGCGCTGCGCGCCCCAGTCCACCTTGCGCTGCGGCTGCAGGTAGGTGTGGAACTGGCGGCCGGTGAGCTGGCCATCGATCAGTTCGACGGCACCGATTTCGATCACCCGGTGCCCCAGGCGGTGGGAGATGCCGGTGGTTTCGGTATCCAGTGCGACGATGCGGCTCATCAGGGTGTGCGTTCTCCAGTACGTGCAGCCGGATTTTCGCACGCGACCGATGCACTCACCCCAACGCTTCCACCACCCAATCAATGAACACCCGCAGCCGCTGGCTCATGTGCCGGTTGGGCGGGAACATCACATGCATCGGCATCGGTGGCAGCTGCCAGTCCCGCAGCAGCGGCAGCAGCTCACCACGCGCCACGTGCGGTTCGGCCATGTAGCTGGGCAGCGCCACCACGCCGAGCCCCGCCAACGCAGCCGCCAGATAGGCGTTGCCGTCGTCGAAGCTGACCGTATAGCGGCCCTGCACCTCGACGCGCTCATCGCCACGCTGTGCAGTGAACACGCGGGCGCGGCCACTGCGCGGGCTGAGGAAACCGACCATGTGGTGATCGGGCCCTTCCAGCGCGCGCGGGTCGGTCGGCACGCCGAAGCGCTGCACATAGCCCGGGCTGGCGTGGAAGCCGATCGGCAGCGCAGCAAGCGGCCGCGCCACCAGCGCCGGGTCGGCTGGAGTGCCACCACGGATCACGCAATCGACGTTGTCGGCGATGACGTCGACCTCGCGGTCACTCACGCCGATGTCCAGCTGGATCTCCGGGTAGCGCGCCTGGAAATCCGGCAGCGCCGGTACCAGCCGCAAGCGCGCGTACGGCCCGGGCACATCCACGCGCAGGCGTCCGCGCGGTTGGGTGGCCGCGTCGCCCAGCCCGCCCTCCACCTCTTCCAGCTCGGCCAGCAGGCGGGCGATGCGCGGGTAATAGGCCGCGCCATCGGCGGTGACGCTGACCCGGCGCGTGGTGCGGTTGAGCAACCGCAGCCGCAGGTGCGCCTCCAGCTGCTGCACCAGCTGGGTGGCCGTGGTGCGGCTGATCTGCAGGGTCTGCGCGGCGCGGGTGAAGCTGCCGGTTTCCACTACTCGGGCAAAGGCGCGCATCGCCTCGAAACGGTCCATGGCTGGCCATGATTGTTTGGAATTGGCAATCAATCTAGGCCGATAATCGCAGTTTATCCAGACAGCGCTGGCGGGGAGGATGGCGTTCTCTCCCACGGGATCTTCCCCATGTCACAGCGCGATGTCGTTTTCCCTGCCGGCCGCCAGGCCCTGTACGAGCGCAACCGCTACTCGCCAGCGATCCGATCCAACGGCTTCCTGTTCGTTTCCGGCCAGGTCGGCAGCCGCGAGGACGGCTCACCCGAGCCGGATTTCGAAACCCAGGTGCGCCGCGCCTTCGAGAATCTCAACGCGGTGCTGGCCGCCGCCGGCCGCACGTTCGAAGACGTGGTTGATGTGACGGTGTTCCTGGTCGACCCCGAGAAGAACTTCGAGAAGGCCTGGGCGATCGTGCCCGAGTACTGGGGCGAGGCGCCGCACCCGACCCTGACCGGTATCGGCGTGACCTGGCTGTACGGGTTCCAGTTCGAGATCAAGGTGATCGCGAAGCTGCCTGCAGACCGGTAGTGCCGGCCGCCGGCCGGCAGCAAGGTGTCGGGGGTCGAAAAGCGTGTCGACCAAGGTCGACACCTACCAGGGCAGTCGGCGTGACCTGGCTGTACGGGTTCCAGTTCGAGATCAAGGTGATCGCGAAGCTGCCGTGATACGGGTAGTGCCGGCCGCTGGCCGGCAGCAAGGTGTCGGGGGTCGAAAAGCGTGTCGACCAAGGTCGACACCTACCAGGGCAGTCGGCGTGACCTGGCTGTACGGGTTCCAGTTCGAGATCAAGGTGATCGCTAAGCTGCCTGCAGACCGGTAGTGCCGGCCGCTGGCCGGCAATGTGTCGGGGGTCGAAAAGCGTGTCGACCAAGGTCGACACCCACCAGGGCAGGAGGTCGGCACCTGCCAGAGCTGGCGTGTCCGGCCCACCTGAACGGGAGGTTCCGACGAATTCCCGAGGTGGCCATTGATATTGTATCCGGCGAAAACCGCTTGCTAGCCTCCCCTCCATGCGCCGGATCACCCGCCAACTGCGTACGTACCTGATGATGCTGCTGATGGCGGCATTCGTGGTCGTGCCGGTGGCCGACGCACTGGTGTGTGCGGTGGAACCGCATGCCAGCAGCGCCCATGTCGAATCCCTCGCGGACGATGCAGGCGGTGACAGCGAAAGCAAGCACACGGGTGCCTGCACGCATAACCACTGCCACCACTCCACGCTGAGCCTGCCGGCGAACGATTTCGCGGCCTTCGGTACGCCACTGCCGGCGCGCTGGATGAATGCCGGCGACGCGGCGACCTATGCGGTCGCCCAGGATGAATTGACGCGTCCCCCCCGGGCGTGAGTTGAGCGCGTCCCGCAATCGCGGGCTCCCGTTTCACTCACAACCGGAATCCCCCTATGTCGATCCTGACACCTCGGTCGCCGCGCGCGGCCGGGCTGGTCGTCGCTGTACTGCTGGGCCTTGCCCCGGCAATGCAGGCGTCGGCGCAAGCCGCCCCTTCCTACGACACCCTGCTTGAACGCCTGGACCAGCTGCCCGGTACCCGTGTGGGAACGGCACTGGCCGAGGCCGCCGATGCGCGTGCCGACCAGGCCCGTGCGTTGCCCAATCCTTCCCTCTCCTACTCCGCCGAAAACGCCTGGGGCACCGGCTCCTATGGCGGCATGGGCAAGGCCGATACCGTGCTCACCCTGTCCCAGCCGCTGGAGGTCTGGGGCCAGCGTGGCGCGCGTGTCCGTGCGGCCCGCGCCGAGGCACAGGCCGCCAACCTGCGTGGTGCCCAAAGCCGCAGCGACGTGGCCAGCCAGCTGGCGGTGGTCTACGCACAGGCGGAAAGCGCACTGCGCCGCTACACCCTGGCCGAAGAAGCACTGACCCTCACCCGCGATGACGCCAACGCCGTCAACGCGATGGTCAAGCAGGGCCGCGAACCGCAGCTGCGTGCGGTGCAGGCGCAGAGCGAAGTGGCCAACGCCAGTGCTTCACTGGATGAGGCACAGGCCTTCCGCGATGCCGCGCTGGCCCGCCTGGCCGGTGCCGCGCTGCTGGATGCGCCGGTGCAGTCGATCGACGACAGCCTGCTCGACCGGGCCCCGCCGCTGCCGCGTGGTGCAACAGACGTGGCACTGGCGGTGCGCATCGCCGAAGCCGAAGCCGATGCAGCCGGCAAGCTGGTCGATGTGGAGCGCAAGCGCGCCCTGCCCGACCTCAGTGTCACCGCCGCACAGACCCGCTTCCGCGAAGGCGGCGAGCGTGCCTACAACCTCGGGGTCAGCCTCAGCATCCCGCTGTTCGACCGCAACCGCGGGGGCATCCGCGCCGCCAATGCCGACCAGCGCGCCGCCGAGGCCCGCCTGGACCAGCAGCGCCGCGACAGCGAGGCAGCACGTCTCTCCGCCGTAGCCGGACTGAAAGCCGCCGGAAGCCGGACCCGTGCCGCCGATGAAAGCGTGGTCGCCGCCGAAGAGGCGTATCGCCTGGCCCGCGTCGGCTTCGACGCCGGACGCATCTCGCAGCTGGAACTGCGCAGCACGCGCAGCGCCCTCATCGCCGCCCGCGGCACCGCCGTGGATGCGCGCCTGTCGCGCGTCGGCGCGGAAATCGATCTTGCCCGCCTTGAGGGGCGCGCACCTTTTGTGGAGGCCAAATGACTCTCTCCCGTACTTTCCCGCTGATCGGCGGCGTGCTGCTGACCATGCTGCTGGCCGGCTGCGCTGGCAACGCGCAGACGCCTGCCAATGAAGACCCCGCTGCGGCCAAGGCCGGCACCGACGATGGCCACGGCCATGCCGCCGACAGCAAGGAGGCCAAGGCGGAAACCGCCAAAGCCCCCGCCGACGCCGATGAAGGCGTGGTGCAGCTGACCCAGGAACAGATCAAGGCCTCCGGTATCGAAGTGGTCGCGATCGGTCGCGGTGGCGGTGGCTCGACCCGGCTGTCCGGCAGGGTCGAGCCCACCGTGGGCGCCCGCGCTTCGGTTGCCTCCACGGTGACCGGCCGCGTCGAGCGCGTGCTGGTCGCGCCGGGCACGGCGGTGAAGCAGAACCAGGCACTGGCCATCGTGGTCAGTGGCGAGGCCGCGGTGTTCCGCGCCAATGCGCTGGCCGCCTCGGCCGAAGCAGAAGCCGCGCGCCTGGCCTATGGCCGCGACAAGGCGCTGGTCGACCAGGGCGTGGTCGCCCGCCAGGAAATGGAAACCTCGCGCGCACGTTCGCTGGCGGCACAGGCCCAGGCCGCCGCCGCGCAGGCCCAAGCCGCCGCCAACGGTTCGCCGGACAGCAGCGGTCGCGTGCGCATCACCAGCCCGGTAGCCGGCATCGTCGGCAACGTGCAGGTCACCCCGGGTGGCGTGGTCGCCGCCGGCAGTGCGGTGGCCGACGTCGCCGACCCGACGATGAACGAGCTGGTGTTCACCGCACCGCCGGCGCTGGCCGCGCAGGTCACGCCGGGCATGAAGCTGGAAGTGAGCGTGCCGGGTGGCAGCTTCACCGCCACCGTCACCGGGTCGGCCGCCGATGTCCGCCAGCAGGGCGGCGTCGCGGTGATCCGTGCCACGCCGGTGGATGCCGCGCTGCCGCCGGCCGGTTCGCCGGTATCGGCGGTGGTCGTCACCGAAGGCCAGGATGGCTCGCTCAGCGTGCCCGCCGATGCGGTGCAGAACGTCGATGGCAGCAGTGCGGTGTTCGTCGCCGTCGAAGGCGGCTTCAAGGCGCAGCCGGTGCTGGCTGGCCGTCGTGCTGGTGACCGTATCGAGATCCTCGGTGGGCTGACCGGCAACGAGCGCATCGTCGGTGCCAACGCCTTCCTGCTCAAGGCCGAACTGGCCAAGGGCGAAGCCGAGCACGGCCACTGAGGAGGCGACCATGTTCAAGCTGATCATTGAAACAGCGGTACGCCACCGCTGGCTGGTGGTGTTCATGGCGGCGCTGATCGCCGCCGTGGGCCTGTTCCAGCTGGGCAAGCTGCCGATCGACGCGGTGCCGGACATCACCAACCGCCAGGTGCAGATCAACACGGTGGCACCGGCGCTGACGCCGGAACAGATCGAACGGCAGGTGACCTACCCGCTGGAAACCGCGCTGGCCGGCATTCCCGGCCTGACCACCACGCGTTCGCTGTCGCGCAATGGCTTCTCGCAGGTGACCGCGATCTTCACCGATGCCACCGACATCTACTTCGCCCGCCAGCAGGTAGCCGAACGCATGCGCGAAGCATCGGAAGACCTGCCCGATGGCGCGTCGCCGATGCTGTCGCCGGTCACCACAGGCCTCGGCGAAGTGCTGATGTGGACGGTGGACTTCACCGCGTTCGATCCAGCCAAGCTGGCCAAGCCGGGTGAAGCCGGCTGGCAGGCCGGTGAGGTCTACCGCACGCCCGAAGGCAACCTGCTGCGCACGCCGGAAGAACGTGCGACCTACCTGCGCACCGTGCAGGACTGGATCATCGCGCCGCAGATGCGCTCCAGCCCCGGTCTGGCCGGCGTCGATACAGTCGGCGGCTACGTCAAGGAATACGGCGTACATCCGGACAGTGCAAGGCTGGCCGCGCACGGGCTCGGCCTGGCCGACCTGGTCACGGCCCTGCAGCGTTCCAACGTGCAGGCCGGTGCCGGCTTCGTACAGCGTGCCGGCGAAGGCCTGGTGGTACGTGCCGATGGCCTGGCGCTGACCACCGACGATCTGGCGCAGGCCCCGGTGGCCACCCGCAATGGCGTGGTGGTGCGCGTGGCCGATGTGGCCGACGTTGACCTGAGCCGCGCACCGCGCCTGGGTGCGGCCAGTCGCAACGGCCACGAAGCCGTGCTCGGCACCGCGCTGATGATCGCCGGCGGCAACAGCCGCACCGTGGCGCAGGCAGCTGCGGCGCGCCTGGAACAGGTCAACAAGTCGCTGCCGGCCGACATCGTGGCAGCACCGGTGCTGGACCGCAGCGTGCTGGTCAATTCCACCATCAAGACCGTGGCCAAGAACCTCACCGAGGGTGCGCTGCTGGTGGTGGTGGTGCTGTTCCTGCTGCTGGGCAACCTGCGTGCAGCAACGATCACCGCGCTGGTGATTCCGCTGTCGTTCCTGTTCGCAGTGATCGGCATGAACCGCTTCGGCATCAGCGGCAACCTGATGAGCCTGGGTGCGCTGGACTTCGGCATCCTGGTGGACGGTGCGGTGATCGTGATCGAATCGACGCTGCTGATGCTGGGCCAGCGCCGCGCCGAACTGGGCCGTGCATTGACCGCGATGGAACGCCTGCGCGTGGCCGCTGATTCGGCGCGCAAGATGGCACGCCCGGCGGCCTTCGGCCAGCTGATCATCCTGCTGGTGTTCGCGCCGATCCTTACCCTGGAAGGCGTGGAGGGCAAGACGTTCCACCCGATGGCGGCCACGTTCATGCTGGCCATGATCGGTGCCTTCATCTTCTCCTTCACCTTCGTGCCGGCGATGGCCGCACTGCTGGTGCGCGAGCCGAAGGTGAAGGACGGCGATGCACATGCTGACGATGGCGAGCACGAAACCAAGCTGATCCGCGTGCTGCGTGCGCGCATCGAACCAGTGGTGCGCAAAGCCGTGGCGCATCCGCGCACGGTGCTGGCCGGTGCGGTGATGATGGTGGTGGTGGGTATCGGTTCGTTCTCGCTGCTGGGCCGCGAGTTCATGCCGACGCTGGACGAAGGCAACGTGGCGATGCAGGCCCTGCGCGTGCCGTCGACCTCACTGGAGCAGTCGCTGGCAATGCAGCTGGCACTGGAAAAGGCGATTGCCAAACAGCCGGAAGTGGAAACCGTGTTCTCGCGTACCGGTACCGCCGAGGCGGCGATCGACCCGATGCCGACCAACATCTCAGACAGCGTGATCGTGCTCAAGCCGCGCAAGGACTGGCCGGATCCGAAGCTGGGCAAGGATGCACTGGTGGCACGCTTCGAGAAGCTGGCCGGGCAGCAGCTGGGCAACAGCTTCGAGTTCAGCCAGCCGATCGAGCTGCGCTTCAACGAGCTGATTTCCGGCGTGCGTACCGACCTGGCGGTGATGATCTTCGGCGATGACTTCAGCCAGCTGCAGAAAGTGGCCGACCAGGTGGCGTTGAAGCTGCGTGCGGTGAACGGTGCGGCCGACGTGCGGGTGGAACAGATCTCCGGCCTGCCCACGCTCAACGTGGCGATCGATCACGTGGCGGCGGCGCAGTACGGCCTGACCGCGGCGGATGTGAGTGACGCGCTGGCCACCGGCATCGGTGGTACCGCCGCCGGCAAGATCTTCGAAGGTGATCGCCGCTTCAACGTGGTGGTGCGCCTGGACGATGCCTCGCGCAATGATCCGGACCAGCTGGCCTCGTTGCCGATCGCCACGCCTGCAGGCCTGGTGATTCCGCTGTCGTCGGTCGCGCGCATCACGGTCAGCGAAGGACCGAACCAGATCAGCCGCAACAACGGCAGCCGCCGCGTGGTGGTGCAGGCCAACGTGCGTGGCCGCGACCTGGGCGGCTTCGTCGGCGAAGCGCAGGCAGCGGTGGCCGACGTGGCACTGCCGCCGGGTGCGTACCTGACCTGGGGTGGCCAGTTCGAGAACCTGCAGCGCGCGGAGAAGCGGCTGGCAACGGTGGTGCCGGTGGTGTTCCTGCTGATCGGCAGCCTGCTGTTCATGGCGCTGCGCAGCGGCAAGGAAGCCATTCTGGTGTTCAGCTGCGTGCCGTTGGCGCTGGTCGGCGGCATTCTCGCGCTGCTGCTGCGGGGCATGCCGTTCTCGGTGTCGGCGGCGGTCGGCTTCATCGCCGTGTCCGGCGTGGCCACCTTGAACGGCCTGGTGCTGATGCAGGCGATCCGCGAGCGCCTGGATGCCAGTGACCTGCCGCTGCAGGCGGCGATCAACGGCGCCTCCAGCCGCATCCGCGCGGTGCTGACCACGGCGCTGGTGGCGATCGTCGGCTTCATTCCGATGGCGATCGCCAGCGGTTCCGGTGCGGAAGTGCAGAAGCCGCTGGCCACGGTGGTGATCGGTGGCCTGATCACCGCCACCGTGCTGACCCTACTGGTGCTGCCGACCTTTGCAGCACGCGTGGCTAAGCCGCGGGCAGTGGGCTGAAAGACCACGGGGTCGGATCCTGCGATCCGACCCCGTTTTCCGATCCCTGGTAGTGCCGGCCGCTGGCCGGCAATGTCGAACGTTTGCGGTGCATGCGGGTTGCCGGCCAGCGGCCGGCACTACCCTTGCACGGTCAGGCCTTCTTGCGTTCGGCGATGTAGGCTTGGATCTGCTGTTCCAGCACCGGCAGCGGCACCGAGCCCTGCTTGAGCAGGGTGTCGTGGAAGCCCTTGATGTCAAACTTGTCGCCCAGCTCCTTCTCGGCCTGCGCACGCAGGCGCACGATGGCGATCTCGCCCAGCTTGTAGCTCAGCGCCTGGCCCGGCCAGGAAATGTAGCGGTCCACTTCGGTGGTCACTTCATGCTCGCTCAGCGCGGTGTGGTCACGCAGGTAGGCCAAGGCCTGCTCGCGGCTCCAGCCCTTGCTGTGCACACCGGTGTCGATCACCAGGCGCGTGGCGCGCCACATTTCGTAGGTCAGGCGGCCGAAGTCCTCATACGGGGTTTCGTAGATGCCCATTTCCACGCCCAGCTTCTCGCAGTACAGCGCCCAGCCTTCGCCATAAGCGGAAATGTAGGCGTTGCGGCGGAACTCGGGCAGGTTCTTCTGCTCGGCGGCAATGGCACCCTGCAGCGCGTGACCCGGATCGGACTCATGCAGGGTCAGCGCCGGCAGGTTGTACAGCGGGCGCGACGGCAGGTTGTAGGTGTTGAGCCAGTAGGTGCCCATGCCACCGCGGCCGGCGGTCCAGAACGGCGCGATGTCCGGCGGCACCGGCACAATGGTGAAGCGGGCGCGCGGCAGCGTCATGTACTTGCCGAGCTGGCCATCGGCCCGCTTGGAAATCCACGCGGCACGCGACAGCAGCTCTTCCGGCGTCTTCGCATAGAACTGCGGATCGGTGCGCAGGAAGGTCAGGAACTCGGCGAAGCTGCCCTTGAACTTCACCTGCTTGATGATGTCGTTCATTTCCTTCTGGATGCGTGCAACTTCATCCAGACCGATGCGGTGGATCTCGTCCGGCGACAGGTCCAGCGTGGTGTATTCGTGGATCTGCTGCTTGTAGTACGCCTTGCCGCCCGGCATCGCTTCGGCGGCCAGGGTGGTGCGCGCCTGCGGCACGTACTCGTTGACGAAGAAGGTGCGCAGCTGCTGGAACGCCGGCACCACCTTGCCGCTGATCGCTTCACGCACCTGCGCCTGCAGCTTGGCCTGCTCTGCGGCCGGAATGCTGTTGGGCAGCTTCTTGAACGGGGCGTACAGCGGCGATTCGGTCGGGTCTTTCAGCTCGGCGACGGTGGCGATCGACACCTCGCGGCCATCGAGCACCGCGCGCGGCACGCTGAAACCTCGCTTCAGGCCGGCGCGCATGTTTTCGGTCTGCTGGCCGAAATAACGCGGCACATCATTCAGGCGGGCGATGTAGTTCTGGTAGTCCTGCACGGTCTTCATCTCGCGCCGGGCCATGAAGGACAGGTTGGACCAGAACGACGAGTCGGCGTTGAACGGCATCTCGTAGCCACGCAGACGCGTTTCTTCGGCCAGGTTGAACACCTGGTCACGGTAGATCGCGTAGTTGACCTGGTTGTCGGGCGACAGAGTCTTCGGGTCGATTTTCTTCAGCGCAGCGAGGGTTTCATCCCACACCTTCAGGCGCGCCTGCTGCGCGGCCGGGCCGACGTCGGGCATGCGGGTGGCGTTGGCCGGGGCGTCTTCGTCCTCGCTGGCCTCACCACCGCCTTGCTGGCGCCACTTCCATTCCTTTTCGTACAGCGCGCGGAAGGCGGCATCGGCGGGCGATTCGGTGGCCACGCTGGCCGGTGCGGCGGCGGCTGGTGGCGCGGCCAAGGCCATGGCGGGGGTGGACAGGGCGAGCAGCAGGGCGACAGCAAGACGGGTTTTCACGAGCACAGGTTCCCGGGAAGGCAGACCCCGATGATGGCATCGCCCACGGCCCATGGCATGGGACGAAGGTCCTGCCTGCGCAGCAGACCGGGGCGCCGGTAGCGGCCAACCTTGGTTGGCCCCCCAAACCCAGCGCCGACCAAGGTCGGCATCTACCGTAGCGTGGCAGACCGGAGCTCCGGTAGCGGCCAACCTTGGTTGGCCCCCAAACCCAGCGCCGACCAAGGTCGGCAGCTACCGGATGAGGCCCCGAAGACCTAGTGGCTGGCCTTGTCCCGCTTCCAGCCCCGGTGCTTGATGTCCAGCTGCAGGCTGTACAGCGCGGTGAATGCCGGGAACAGGTTCTGCAGCACGCCCACCGAGTCCTGCTTGGCCGAGAACAGGAAGTAGCTCAGCGTCATCAGGCTGCCGACCACGCTCATGTACCAGAACAGGCGCGGGATGACCGGCTTGCCAGCGCGCTTGGAGGCCACGAACTGGACCAGCCAGCGCCCACCGAACATCAGCGCACCGGTGTAGCCGATCAGTTTCCAGCCGGTCACATGCAGGCCGGTCCAGTACAGCCAGGTCAGCGGCTGGTCGAGCCAGTGCAGGGCCAGGCCCATCATCGCTCTTCCACCGCGGTGCGCTTGCTGCGGGTGATCAGCCACGCCACGCCGCGCAGATCACGGATGCCGACCAGCGCACGGCCCAGGTTGTTGTACTTGGAAACGCCGGCGGTACGGTGGCGATGGTTGACCGGCACGCTGGTGGTCTTCCAGCCGGCGCGCTGCATCAGCGCCGGCAGGTAGCGGTGCATGTGGTCGAAGTACGGCAGGTCGAGGAACGCGCTGCGCTCGAACAGCTTGATACCACAGCCGGTGTCGGGGGTGTCGTCGCGCAGCATGCGCGCGCGGATGGCATTGGCCCACTTGCTGGCCCAGCGCTTGCTGCCGCTGTCCTGGCGGTTGACGCGCCAGCCGGCGAACAGCTTCACCTGCGCCGCTGCGGCATCACGTGCAGCCAGCAGCTTGGGAATGTCGGCAGGATCGTTCTGCCCGTCACCATCGAGAGTCGCGATCCACGGCGCCAGGGCGTGCTTGACGCCGGTGCGCACCGCCGTGCTCTGCCCACTCTGGTTCACGTGGTGCAGCACCCGCAGTTCCGGGGTGGTGGCCTTCAGGCCCTGCAGCACTGCCAGGGTGTCATCGCGCGAGTGGTCATCGATGTAGACGATCTCGAACGGCAAGCGGCCACGCAGAGCAGCGGTGATTTCGGCCACCAGTGGCGCGACGTTGTCGCGCTCGTTGAACACGGGGACGACGACGGAAAGCTCGGGTTGGCTCATGGGGGGACTCGGCCAAGAGGGAACAAAGACCGCGCATTCTCCGAAGCCAAGGTTATCCGAAGATGAATCCGGCTGTGTGAGGATCCCTCCTCAGGCGCGGTCGCCAAAATACTCGCGGCACCACTGCACGACGGGCGGCAGCCCCGCTTCGATCGGGGTCACCGCGTCGAAGCCGAATGCGTCATGTGCACGCCGGGTATCCGCCATCGTGCGCACCATGTCGCCCGGCTGCATCGGCTTGTAGACCTTCTGCGCAGGGCGGCCGGCAGCCTGCTCGATCACGCTGATGAAGCGCTCCAGCTCGACCGGCGTATGGTTGCCGAGGTTGAACACCCGGTGCGGCACCGGACCATCGGCCGGATGCGCGAGCGCGCCGAGGATACCGGCCACGATGTCGGAGACATGTGTGAAGTCGCGCTGCATGCGGCCTTCGTTGAACACATCGATCGGCCGCCCGGCCAGCACCGCGCGCGAGAACAGCAGCGGCGCCATGTCCGGCCGGCCCCACGGGCCATACACGGTGAAGAAGCGCAGGCCGGTGGCATGCAGGCCGTACAGCTGTGCGTAGGTGTAGGCCATCAGCTCGTTGGCTGCCTTGGTCGCCGCGTACAGCGAGCGCGGCTGGTCCACGCGCTGGTCCTCGGAGAACGGCGGCGTAGCCGAATCACCGTAGACCGAACTGCTCGACGCATACACCAGGTGCTGCACGCCACGGTGGCGGCACAGCTCGAGCATGTTGACGAAACCGACCAGGTTGCTGTCGACGTAGGCCTGCGGATTTTCCAGCGAATAGCGCACGCCGGCCTGTGCAGCCAGATGGATCACCGCGGTCGGCTTCACCTCGTCGAACAGCGCAGCCAGGCCCTGCTGGTCGGTCAGGTCCAGGGTGCGCAGGTCCAGCGTCGGGCACAGCGCGGCCACGCGGTCGCGCTTGATCTGCGGGTCGTAGTAGTCGTTGAAGTTGTCCAGGCCGACCACCGGCCGGCCCGCCTCCAGCAGCGCGCGGGCGGTGTAGGCACCGATGAAGCCGGCAGCGCCGGTAAGCAGGATGGTCATGGCAGGGGCCCGGAAGCAGAAATTCAGGCCCCTGATGTTACCGGTCTCAGAACAAACCGAAACGCTTCCTGGCGACGTTGACCCGGCCCGGCTCGATCACATCGTTGATCTGTTTCGCATCGAAGCGGTCGAGCAGGACGTCGTCGCCCTTCTTCAGCTTCAGGTCCATCTCTTCCGGATACAGCGGAACCAGGCTCATGAAGCTGATGGTCCTGCCGTCGTCCAGTTCCAGCGTGGCGAAGTCCTCCGGGGTAGTCACCGGGGGCAGCACGATGGCGCCGTCGAAGCCCACGCCGGGCGCATAGGGCTCGCTGGGATGGCCGTTGGGAATGGTGTGGCCGAAGCCCAGCCAGGTGTCGTACTCATGCGGCAACCGCGCCATGCCCTTCAGCAGGCGCACCGGCCAGTAATTGCGCTCGTCCTCGAAGGCGTCCTGGGACATCGGCCAGTCGGCCGGCAGGGTCACCATCAGCTCCATGTAGCGCGGCACATCCGCGTCCACGTCGGCGGGCACGGTCATCGGCAGGTCGCTCATGCCGGAGGTGACCAGGCGCAGGTACGGGCAGTGGTCATTGGCCGGCACCACGTGCACGTCAATGTGCACCAGGTCGGAAATGAGTTCGTGCAGGACCGTGGCGATCGGTCCGAGATGGCGCTCGATATGGCCGCTGATCGCTTCGATGTGCTGCTCTTCGCCGATGGCGAGCACAAAGTCCTTTTCGCGCCGGTGCCTCAGTATCTGGGTACCGTCCGGGCTGACGTCCTCGTACTCGTATTCGTTGCTCATGTCCTGCTCCCTGGATGAGGCCACGGACCGGAGAGCAGTGCATCCCCCGGCGCGCGCGGCGGTGCGTTCCCTGTCATCTGCAGGACGCGGCAGGAACAGGCCGCATCCCCTGGCGCTGCGCCGGGCTCAGCCCTGGCGCGTACGCAGTTTTTCCAGCACGCCGTCCAGGGTATCCAGGTCGGTGTAATGGATGATCAGCTTGCCCTTGCCGCCGCGGCCGTGGCTGATCGCCACCTTGGCACCCAGCGCTTCGGACAGTTCGGTTTCCAGCGAGGCGATGTCGGCCTGCTGCACTTTCGGTGTGGCGACCGGGCGGTTGCTCGGCACCTTGCCGGCCGCGAAGGCCTGCGCACGGCGCTCGACCTCGCGCACCGACCAGCCTTCATCGGCCGCTTCCTGCGCCAGCTTGCCGGCCAGCTCGGGGGCCAGGGTCAGCAGCGCGCGGGCATGGCCCATTTCCAGGCGGCGGGTTTCCAGCAGCAGGCGGATTGCCACCGGCAGCTCCAGCAGGCGCAGCAGGTTGGACACCGCCGCACGCGAGCGGCCGACGGCCTCGGCAGCCTCGGCATGGGTCAGGGTGAATTCGCTGATCAGGCGCTGCAGCGCTTCGGCTTCTTCCAGCGGGTTGAGGTCTTCGCGCTGGATGTTCTCGATCAGCGCCATCGCGATGACGGTGCGGTCTTCCAGCTCGCGCACCACCACCGGCACTTCGTCCAGGCCGGCCAGCTGCGAGGCGCGCCAGCGGCGTTCACCGGCGACGATCTCGTAGTTGCCCGCCGGCAGCTGGCGCACCAGGATCGGCTGGATCACGCCCTGCGACTTGATCGAATCAGCCAGCTCGGAGAGCTTGCCCTCGTCCATCTCGCGGCGCGGCTGGTACTTGCCCGGCTGCAGCTGGCCGACGGCCAGCTTGCGCAGCACCTCACCCGGCAGCGGCTCGATCACCGCAGTGGTGGCCTGCACCTGGCTGACCGCCCCCTTGGGACCGAGCAGGGCATCCAGGCCACGGCCGAGGCCTCGCTTCTTGGCTGCCGGCTTGCTGCTGGTCATCAGACGGTCTCCACGGCCTTGGCGGCCTTGTTGCGTTCGTTGTTGCGGCGGATGATCTCGCCGGCCAAGCCCAGGTAGGCCACGCCACCGCGCGAGGCGCGGTCGTAGCCGACGATGCTCTGGCCATGGCTGGGTGCCTCGGCCAGGCGCACGTTGCGCGGCACGATGGTGCGGAACACGCGGTCGCCGAAGTGCTCGGTGAGCTCGGCCGAGACCGCGTTGGCCAGGTTGTTGCGCACATCGAACATGGTGCGCAGCACGCCTTCGATCTCCAGCGCCGGGTTGAGGTTGGCACGCAGCGCTTCGATGGTTTCCACCAGCGCGCTCAGGCCTTCCAGTGCGTAGTACTCGCACTGCATCGGTACGATCACCGAATCGGCGGCGGCCAGCGCGTTGAGCGTCAGCAGCGACAGCGCCGGCGGGCAGTCGATCAGGATGTAGTCGTACTCGTCGCGGATCGGTGCCAGCGCGCGCTTCAGGCGCTGCTCGCGCTCGCTCTGCGCCATCAGCTGGATCTCGGCCGCGGTCAGGTCGATGTTGCCCGGCAGCAGGTCGTAGCCTTCGGCCGTCTGCACGCGCACATCGGCGGCGCTGGACTCGCCCAGCAGCAGATCGTAGGTGGAGGAGACCAGCTCGCGCTTGTCCACGCCACTGCCCATGGTCGCGTTGCCCTGCGAATCCAGGTCGACCAACAGCACGCGCTTGGGTGCGTTGGCCAAGGAAGCGGCCAGGTTGACGGCGGTCGTGGTCTTGCCGACGCCACCCTTCTGGTTGGCGATGGCGATGATGCGGGCCATGCGGGTGTGCCTCGTCGACGTGTGCTGGGACCGGTCATTATGCGTACAACCGGGCCCTTGCGGAAATCGTGGATCGCCAACCTCTTGTTCCACAAGGGGCTGGCGACGGGAATCAGGGACCTGTAACAGTGACCAGGTGGCGTTCGCCGGCCAGGCCGGGCACGCTCAACGGGGTCACCTCGCGCACCTGCCAGCCAGCCGGCAGCTCCGCGATCTCTTCATGCGGGTAGACACCCTTCATGGCCAGCAGCACGCCACCGGGGCGCAGCAGGTGGCCACCAACGCGGACGATGCCGGCCAGGGTGTCCATCGCACGCGCGGTCAGCTGGTCGTAGTGGCCAGCTTCGTCCAGCGCCTCGGCGCGCGATTCGGCCACGCGGGCATTGCCCAGACCGAGCTGGCGCACGGCCTCGCGCATGAAGCGCGCCTTCTTGCCGTTGCTCTCCACCAGGGTGACCTGCAGGCCCGGGCAGGCGATCGCCAGCGGGATGCCAGGCAAGCCGGGGCCGGTGCCGAGGTCGGCCAGGCTGCCATCAGCCACGAACGGCTGCATCGCCAGCGAGTCGAGCAGGTGACGGGTGACCATCTCCTGCGGGTCGCGGATGGCGGTGAGGTTGTAGGTGCCGTTCCAGCGGTGCAGCAGGGCCAGGTAGCGCAGCAGCGGCGGCGCCAGCGCGGCGTCCAGGCCCATGCTGGCCAGGCCCTGTTCCAGCGTGGCAGCCACGCTGGCGGGAAGTGGGTGTTCGCTCATGCCGCCATTATCGCCGGTTTTGCGCGCTGATTCCCCGCTTCAGTGCGGATACCAGGCCAATGCCGCACGGAACTGGCCGGTGGCCTGCCATTCGTGCAGGTGCCAGCGCGCGGCCTCGCCCAGTTCCGGGTCGCACCAGCGCAGGTGCAGGGCGCCATCGGCCCCCGGTGCCAACTGCAGGCGGTGCAGGCCGAACGAGATGCCCTGCCCGTGCGCCTTCAGCATCGCTTCCTTGGCGCACCACACGCGGAAGAACCAGTGCTCGCGCGCGGCCTCGTCCAGGCTTTCCAGCCAGGCCACTTCCGCGGGGTGGAAGAAACGCTGCACGATCTCCAGCAGGCGGGCCCGCGGCCGCAGCAGCTCCAGGTCCACGCCCAGCCGCACGCCTTCGCCCAGCGCCACCAGCAGCACCTCGCCGCTGTGGCTCCAGCCGGTGCCGTAGTGGGCCAACGCGCCGCTCAGCTCCGGCCGGCCCTTGTCATCGCGGACCAGCGGCAGCGTGTCCGGGTCGGCGCCCAGCGCCTGCGCCAGCACCTGCCGCGCCTGCGGTTCGCCGCGGTGGCCCGGCACGTGCGGGCGCCGCCAGACCGTCACCGGACCGAAGCGCCACGGGCCGTCGAGGGTGGCTGGCAGGCTCATCCGCACGCGCCCATCACGCAATTCCACGACGGGTTCACGGCCGTGCGCGTCAACTGGTCAAAGTTCCCCACCGGAGGTTCGATCATGGGCATCATCATCTGGCTGATCGTCGGCGGCATCGTAGGCTGGCTGGCCAGCATCATCATGAAGCGCGATGCCCAGCAGGGCATCATCCTCAACATCGTGGTCGGCATCGTCGGCGCGCTGATTTCCGGCTGGCTGTTCGGCGGCGGCATCAACGAAGCGATCACCATCCGCACCTTCCTGTTCTCGCTGATCGGTGCGGTGATCCTGCTGGCGATCGTCAACCTGTTCACCCGCAAGAGCATACGGTGATCTGATGGTAGTGCCGGCCGCTGGCCGGCAGACGTTTCAGAACGGGCCCGGCAATCGTCGGGCCCCGTTCTGTAGAGTCGAGCTTGCTCGACTGCATGGGAGATCAGTCGAGCAAGCTCGACTCGACTTCCACCCACGCCGGCGCATGGTCGCTCGGGCGCTCCCAGGTACGCGGCTCACGATCAATGCCCGAGGCCACCGCACTGCCCTTCAGCGCATCGGAGACCAGGGTCAGGTCGATGCGCAGGCCCAGGTTGCGGCGGAAGCCAGCGGCACGGTAATCCCACCAGCTGAAGGTGCCCGCCTCGTCATTGTGCAGGCGGAAGCCATCGTGCAGGCCCAGCTGCAGCAGCTTGTTGAGCGCGCCGCGCTCGGCGGTGGAGGTCAGGATGTGGTTCTCGTTCCACACCTCCGGGTCGTGCACATCGCGCGCGTCTGGGGCGATGTTGAAATCGCCCATCACGATCAGCTTCGGGTGCCGCTGCAGTTCTTGGGCGATCCAGGCATGCACCGCCTCCAGCCAGCGCAGCTTGTAGTCGTACTTGTCGGTGCCGATGTCCTGGCCGTTGACCACGTACAGGTTGATCACCCGCAGGTCGCCGAAGGTACCGGCGATGACGCGCTTCTGTTCGTCCTCGAAGCCGGGAATGCCGATCTGCACGTCCTGCGCCGGCTCACGCGACAGCAGCGCCACGCCGTTGTAGGTCTTCTGGCCGGCGAACACGCTGCGGTAGCCCGCGCCGATCAGCGCCGAATCGGGGAACTTGTGGTCCTCCAGCTTGGTTTCCTGGATACCGACGATGTCCGGGCCGAAGTCCTTGAGCCACTGCTCCAGGTGCGGCAGGCGGACATTGAGCGAATTGACGTTCCACGAGGCGATCTTCATGGGAGCCATTCTACCCGGCCCAGGTTTGGTAGACGCCAACCTTGGTTGGCGCATGGGGTTCACGCGTGCCAACCAAGGTTGGCACCCACCGGAAGGGGCCGCGCGGGTTGGCACCCACCGGTAGTGCCGGCCGCTGGCCGGCAACCCCATGAACCGTCGGCAAGACCCTGCAGTTGCCGGCCGGCGGCCGGCACTACCGCAGCAACAGCTTCAACAACCCCGCAATCTTCGAATACGGCGGCCGCAGCCGGTCGCTGGCCGCCCAGCGCGACTGCCACAGCACCGGCAGTCGCTTGCTCATTGCATCGAACCCGGCCCGGCCGTGGTACGCGCCCATGCCGCTGGCCCCCACCCCGCCAAACGGTAAACCATCGGCGGCGAAGTGCAGCAGCGTGTCATTCACCGTCACCCCGCCGGCCACCACCTGGCCGAGGATGCACTCCACCGTCGCCATGTCGTGGCTGAAGGGATACAGCGCCAGCGGCCGGTCGCGGGACAGCACGTCGGCCAGCGCCGCATCCAGATCCGGGTACGCCCGCACCGGCAGGATCGGCCCGAAGATCTCCTCGCGCATCAGGTCCAGGTCGTCCGGCGGGTCCAGCACCACGGTCGGCACCAGCAGGCGCTCACGGTCGGCACGCGCATCATCCACCTGCGCCAGCGGAATCACCGGCACGCCACGCTCGCGCGCCTGTGCCAGATAACTCTGCAGTCGCTGGTACTGGCCTTCGTTGATGATGCGGGTGTAATCGCCGGCATCGCTGAAATCGCCGTAGCGCTCGCGCACCTGCTGCTGCAGCGCCTGCACGAACTCGCGCTGGCGTGCGGTGTCGATCAGCACATAATCCGGCGCGATGCAGGTCTGGCCCGCGTTGAACCACTTGCCGGTGGCCAGCCGCGCTGCGGCAGTGTCCAGCGGGAAATCGCGGCAGACGATGGCCGGCGACTTGCCGCCCAGCTCGAGCGTGACCGGCACCAGATGCTCGGCCGCGGCGGCCATCACCTTGCGGCCGACGGCCGTCGAGCCGGTGAACAGCAGATGGTCCAGCGGCAGCGAGGACACCGCCGCGGCCACATCCGCCCCACCCTGCACCACCGCCACGCGATCGGGCGGGAACACACTGGCCAGCAGATCGGCCAGGAACGCACTGGTGTGCGGCGTGTGTTCGGAGGGCTTCAACAGCACGTGGTTGCCGGCGGCAATCGCGGTGGCCAGCGGCACTAGTGCCAGCGTGACCGGGTAGTTCCAGGGCGAGATCACCCCGACCACGCCCAGCGGCGTCGGCCGCAGCTGCGCGCGCGCCGGCCACAGCCGCCAGCCCGCCCCCACCCGCTGCGGCTTCGACCAGCGGCGCAGGTGGCGGCGCAGGTGGTCGATGGCCGACAGCACGCTCATGCCATCGGCCAGCTTCGATTCGACGTGGGCGCGATGGCCGAAGTCCTCGGCGATGGCCTGGGCCATTTCGTCCAAGCGCGGCTTCAGTGCCTCGCGTAGACGGCGCAGGTCATTCTCGCGCTGGTCCAGCGATGGACGCTGCGACTGCCAGGCACTGCGCAGGGTGTGCAGGATGGCGGGGAGGTCTGCCGGCGTGGTGGTGGTCATGGCCCGACTATACGGCGTGCTGTGCAACGCAATGGTAGTGCCGGCCGCTGGCCGGCAGCCCCATGGATCTCCGGCAGGCATCGTGTATTTGCCGGCCAGCGGCCGGCACTACCAAAAAGAGGGCCGCGGTCTGCACCGCGGCCCCCGGAACCCGGTGGGTGCCGACCGTTGGTCGGCACGCCGGTTACTTGGTGATATCCACGTCCTTGGTCTCGCGCAGGAACAGGCCGCCGATCACCACCGACATCAGCGCGATGATGATCGGGTACCACAGGCCGTAGTACAGGTTGCCGGTACCGGCCACCAGCGCGAACGAGATCGCCGGCAGGAAGCCACCAAACCAGCCGTTGCCGATGTGGTACGGCAGCGACATCGAGGTGTAGCGGATGCGGGTCGGGAACAGTTCGACCAGGTAGGCGGCGATCGGGCCGTAGACCATGGTCACGTACAGCACCAGCAGCCACAGCATGAAGATCGTGCCGGCGATGTTGATGCGGGCACCATCGGCCTTGGCCGGGTAGCCGGCGGTGGTCAGGGCGGTCTTCAGTTCCGCACCGAAGGCATCGGCCTTGGCCTTGCCGTCTTCCTTGGTCAGGCCGGCGGCCTCATACGAGGTGACGCTGGCACTGCCCACGTTCACCATCGCCAGCGAACCGGCGGCGGCGGGCTGCACGTCGTACGGCACACCGGCCTTGGTCAGCGCGGCGGTGGCCACGTCGCAGGAGCTGGTGAACTTGCGCAGGCCCACCGGATCGAACTGGAACGAGCAGGTGGCCGGATCGGCAACCACCAGCGCCGGCGAGTTGGTGCGGGCTTCTTCGATGGCCGGGTTGGCGAAGTGGGTCAGGCCCTTGAAGATCGGGATGTAGGTGACGGCGGCCAGCAGGCAGCCGGCGAGGATGATCTTCTTGCGGCCGATACGGTCGGACAGCCAGCCGAAGAAGATGAAGAACGGCACGCCCAGCGCCAGCGCGGCCGCGATCAGCAGGTAGGAGGTGGTGGCGTCGACTTTCAGCATGCTGCTGAGGAAGAACAGCGCGTAGAACTGGCCGCCGTACCAGACCACGGCCTGGCCGGCTGCGGCGCCGAGCAGGACCAGCAGCATCAGCTTCAGGTTGCCGCCCTTCAGGCTGTCACGGAACGGCGTCTTGGAGCCCTTGCCCTCGGACTTCATCTGCTGGAACAGCGGCGACTCGCTCAGCTGCAGACGGATCCACACGGACACGCCCAGCAGCAGGATCGAGACCAGGAACGGAATACGCCAGCCCCAGGCTTCGAAGGCCTCATTGCCGAGGAAGTAGCGGCAGGCCAGGATGATCAGCAGCGACATGAACAGGCCGAGCGTGGCCGTGCACTGGATGAAGCTGGTGTACAGGCCGCGCTTGTCGTCCGGCGCATGCTCGGCCACGTAGGTGGCGGCACCGCCGTACTCGCCGCCCATCGCCAGGCCCTGGGCCAGGCGCAGGATGATCAGGATCACCGGTGCGGCGAAGCCGATCGAGGCGTAGTTGGGCAACACGCCGACCAGGAAGGTCGAGATGCCCATGATCAGGATGGTGACCAGGAAGGTGTACTTGCGGCCGATGCGATCGCCGAGGCTGCCGAAGAAGGCCGCGCCGAACGGACGCACGAAGAAGCCGGCGGCGAAGGCCAGCAGGGCGAAGATCATGCCCGTGGTTTCATTGACGCCACTGAAGAACTGCTTGGCGATGATCGCTGCAAGCGAGCCGTACAGGAAGAAGTCATACCACTCGAAGACCGTACCGAGGCTCGAGGCGAAGATGACTTTCTTGTGGCCCTTGGTCAGGGTGCCCGCCGCATTGTGCGGGCTGGATGCAGTGCTGGACATGGGACGTTTTCCCTCTGTAGATGCCGACCTGGGTCGGTGGGTGCCGACCGTTGGTCGGCACACAATTCGGTAGGTGCCGGCCTTGGTCGGCACCCTATCTCGGTAGGTGCCGGCCGCTGGCCGGCACGCTCTTAGAAGCTGTACTTGGTGGTGAACTGCAACCGGGTGATGTCACCCTTGTTGCCGTTCTCCACTTCGCGACGGCCGTACATCAGCTCCGCACCGATATCGACCTTGGGCAGCGGCGAGTAGAAGATGTTGCCGCGGATGCTCTGCACGCTTTTGGTCACCAGCGGGCCGAGGATGCTGTCGTTGTCGTAGTCGCTGCGCGCGTAGATCAGGTTGGTGCGCAGCTTCGGCGAGAACGCATGCCGCCAGCCCACGTAGCCGGCAAGCACGCCGGTCGGGTTGAGCTCGTCGCGGGCAACGTCGTAGGCACTGTCGGCGGTGATGCCCAGGCCGATGTAGCGGGCGATGCCTTCGCCGCCGGTCAGCTGGTAGTGCAGCGAATCGCTGTCGCCCATCACCCACTTGCCGCCCAGTGTCAGGCCGCCGGCCACCTTGTCGGCCTTGGCGCCGGTGGCCTGGTTGTCGACCTTCAGCTGGCGGACGATGCCGCCGACACCGAAGGTGCCCCAGTCGCCCTTCCAGCCATAGCGCATGGTCAGATCAGGCAGGCTGCCACGATCGGAGTTGGCGCTGGCGTTGGTCCAGGCGCCGGTGACCGGGTTGCGGGTACCGGTGAGCGTGGTGGTTTCCGGGTTTTCCAGCGCGACGCTGAAGCCGCCCTGGGTGTAGCGCACCTGGGCCTGGCGCACGAAGATCACGCCGTCGGTGGGGCCGACGAAGTCGACCGCTTCCGGCAGTGCGGCCGCGTCCATGAAGTTGGACCAGGTCTGGCCGGCCATCCAGTTGTTCCAGTACATGTAGGCGTGGCGCAGGGTCACACCGTAGGTATTGGTCGCGGTCTGGTTGCCCAGCGAGTTGCCGAAGAAGTCCATCTCGAAGAACGCACCGGCCTTGTTGCCCGATTCGCTCACGTTGTCGATGCCCAGGTTGAAGCGCGAGAACTTGGCGTGGGCGTTGAAATCGGTGCCCGAGCGCTTGCCGCTGCCACCGGCGCCTTCCACCGGGGTCTGGCCCGGCAGGTACAGCGAGCGGCCGGTGGCGTCGTCGGCCAGCTGGCCATCGCTGGTCTGGGTGGCGAGGAAATCGGCCTTGATGAAGCCGCCGATCTTGACCGTGGTACCCGGCGCGGCGCCCGGGGTGATGGTGGTGACCTGGATCGGCTGCTTGCCCGCCGGCACCGAGGCGACCGGCTTCTGCTCGGCCTGCACCGTGCGGACTTCGGTCACCGCCTGCTGGGTCTGGCTGATCTGGGTCTGTTGTTGTTGCTGCGAAGACAGCAGCAGCTGGACCTGGCGTTCCAGTTCGGCAACGCGTGCTTCCAGCGCTTTCTCTTTGGCGGTCTCAGCGAACGCCATGCCCGGTGCGACCAGGGCGACCAACAGGCAGGCCGCCAAAGGTTTGCGCACGGCTTTCAACGTACGGTGGCTCATGTTGCCCTCTCTCCCAAGTGGCAAGGTGATGCCGCGCGTGGGGCACGGTCGAGCCGAGACTGCGGGGCGATTATGTATAGCGGCTATTCGCCATTGGTCGAACCCGGCCCTGCTGGGCGCTCACTTTCGACCATGGTCTAACCAGAGTGGTGACGCGGCCGGGGGTGGATGGGGCAAACTGAAGGGGATCGGTCGCTGCGATGCTGCGACCGCACATACAAAGTCAACGTGCAAGTGAGGGTGCCATGGCTGATATCTACCCCGTCGATCCGCAGTTCGCCGCCAAGGCACGCATCGACAAGACGTCGTACGAACAGCAGTACCAGGCTTCGGTGACCGACCCGGATGGTTTCTGGGGCAAGGCCGCCGAGCGCCTGGAGTGGATGCGCAAGCCGACGAAGATCAAGAACGTCAGCTACGACCTGTCCGATTTCCACATCAAGTGGTTCGAAGATGGCGAGCTCAATGCCAGTGTGAACTGCCTGGACCGCCAGCTGGAGAAGCGTGGCGACAAGACCGCCCTGCTGTTCGAGCCGGATGGCCCGGATGCACCGGCGCAGCACGTGACCTATCGCGAGCTGTACGAGCGCACCTGCCGCCTCGGCAATGCGCTGCGCAACCTCGGGGTCAAGAAGGGCGATCGGGTCACCATCTACCTGCCGATGATCGTCGACGCCGCCGTGGCCATGCTGGCCTGTGCGCGCATCGGTGCGATCCACTCGGTAGTGTTCGGTGGCTTCGCACCGAACTCGATCGCCGACCGCGTCAGCGACTGCCAGAGCAAGCTGATCATCACCGCCGACGAGGGCCTGCGCGGTGGCCGCAGGATTCCGCTGAAGGCCAACGTCGATGCTGCGCTGAAGCTGCCCGGCACCAATACCGTGGAAACCGTGCTGGTGGTGCGTCACACCGGCGGCGCGGTCGACATGCAGGCGCCGCGCGACCGCTGGTTCCACGATGTGGTGGACAGCCAGCCGGCCACCTGCGAGCCGGAACGCATGAACGCGGAAGACCCGCTGTTCATCCTCTACACCTCCGGTTCCACCGGCAAGCCGAAGGGCGTGCTGCACACCACCGGCGGCTACCTGCTGTACGCGGCCTACACCCATGAAGCGGTGTTCGACCTTCGCGAGGACGACATCTACTGGTGCACCGCCGACGTCGGCTGGGTCACCGGCCACAGCTACATCGTGTACGGTCCGCTGGCCAACGGCGCGACCTCACTGATGTTTGAAGGCGTGCCGAACTACCCGGACACCTCGCGCTTCTGGAACGTCATCGACAAGCACAAGGTGTCGATCTTCTACACCGCCCCGACCGCCATCCGCGCACTGATGCGCGAAGGCGAGGAGCCGGTGAAGAAGACCTCGCGAGCCTCGCTGCGCCTGCTTGGCAGTGTTGGCGAACCAATCAACCCGGAAGCCTGGCGCTGGTACTACGAGGTGGTCGGCGACAGCCGTTGCCCGATCGTCGATACCTGGTGGCAGACCGAAACCGGCGGCATCCTGATCTCGCCGCTGGCCGGCGCGATGGACCTCAAGCCGGGCTCGGCCACCCTGCCCTTCTTCGGCGTGCAGCCGGCGCTGGTCAACGCCGATGGCGAGATCCAGGACGGCCCGACCGAGGGCAACCTGATCATCCGTGATTCCTGGCCGGGCCAGATGCGCACGGTGTACGGCGACCATCAGCGCTTCATCGATACGTATTTCCGCACCTACCCGGGCAGCTATTTCACCGGTGACGGTTGCCGCCGCGACGAAGACGGCTACTACTGGATCACCGGCCGCGTGGACGATGTGATCAACGTGTCCGGCCACCGCATCGGCACCGCCGAAGTGGAAAGCGCTCTGGTCTCGCACCCGAAGGTGGCGGAAGCGGCCGTGGTCGGCTTCCCACACGACGTGAAGGGCCAGGGCATCTACGCCTACGTCACCCTGGTGGCCGAAGAGGCTCCGAGCGACGAGCTGCAGAAGGAACTGGTCGCCTGGGTACGCAAGGAGATCGGCCCGATCGCCACGCCGGACCACCTGCAGTGGGCGCCGGGCCTGCCGAAGACCCGCTCGGGCAAGATCATGCGCCGCATCCTGCGCAAGATCGCCGAGAACGCACCGGACCAGCTTGGCGACACCTCGACCCTGGCCGATCCGTCGGTGGTGGCGTCGCTGGTGGACGAGCGCAAGGTGCGCTGATGGTGTGACCGCAGGCGCAGGACGCGCCAAGGACGTGGCCGGGAGGAGGGACCCGGCCGTGTCCGAACCGTCCTGCACCTGCCATCACGTCGCTCTTTTTCCTGATCGATAAGCTCGACCCATGACCACCCTCCTGATTGCCGATGACCACCCGCTGTTCCGCGAAGCCCTGCGTGGGGCGGTACAGCGGGTCATCCCCGGCGTGCAGCTGTTCGAAGCCGACAGCGTGGAAGCGCTGTACGCGCTGGCCGACCAGCACAACGACGCCGACCTGGTCCTGATGGATCTCAACATGCCCGGTGCGCAGGGTTTCAACGCGCTGGTGCACATGCGCTCGCTGCATCCGCAGCTGCCGGTGGTGGTGGTGTCCGCGCGCGAAGAAGCCACGGTGATGCGCCGCGCGCTCGACCACGGCGCGCTGGGCTTCATTCCGAAGTCTGCGGATTCTGACACCATCGGCCACGCGCTGGGCACCATCCTCGATGGCGAGACCTGGGCACCGCCGGAAGCGCACAACGTGCCGCCCACCGGCAGCGAGGAACGCGAAGTCGGCCAGCGCCTGCGCGAGCTGACCCCGCAGCAGTTCCGCGTTTTGCAGATGCTGGGCGCCGGTCGCTTGAACAAGCAGATCGCCTACGACCTCAACGTGTCCGAAGCGACGATCAAGGCCCACGTCACCGCCATCCTGCGCAAGCTGGGCGTGACCAACCGCACCCAGGCCGTGCTGATGGCCGGCAAGCTGGCGATCGACGACGACGCCATCGTGCTGCCGCCGGAAGAAGACTGAAGGTAGTGCCGGCCGCTGGCCGGCATTGGCCTGAAACCGCCTGAAATCGCTTCGGTAGGTGCCAGGCTTGCTTGGCACTTTTGCCCAGCCCCGCCGATGACGCAATCAGCTCTGGCGGGATGATGGATTCGGTCTCAAGCTGGAAGTTCCAACTTCCCGCCCGGAACGATGGACACCTGGACACTGATCGATACCGACGGCTTGAAGATTGGTGTAGTCCAGTGCTTCCGATATGAATCCTGGCGCGTGAGTGGCAGGTTCATGCCTGATCTCGGCTATTCAAGGTACCAGCGGCTCTTCGCCGATCTTGAATATGCAGCCAATGAGCAGTTGTTCACCCATGTCGACGATCTCGAGAGAAGCATCGCTGCATTGCGCATTCGTGCAGTGGGGCCCAGCGGGGAGGACGATCCGCAGCGGGTTGCGAATCTGCAGATCATGCGTGACTGGTGTCAGTTCCAGATCAGTTCAATGACCCGCCCAGCCGTTGAGCAACCTCTCGCCCTGCCCTCAACAGAATCGAAAGTATCCGCACGTTGATCGCTTTCGTTCGCGAAGGCTGTCCGGATGGTCCCAGGCCTCCAGGCATGGCACAGCACCATCAGGCACTGCTCCGGTAGGTGCCAAGCTTGCTTGGCACGCTTTTGACGTTGCACCTGCCGGCCAGCGGCCGGCACTACCAGGCACCGCTGCGCTCTCGATATAGCCATCGCTATACAAACCAGCCCTGCCTGCGCGTTTCGCTGGAAATGCGCCGTGCATGAATCGCGATGCTAAGCTGCGCGTCCCCTTGGGGAGTAGCCGGATTCCTACGCAGGAATCGTCCACGTCAACATACTCGGCCAGTGCGCCGTGGCGTGGACAACCATGATGGTTGGCGAGACCAGCGGCCCGCGCGCGCAACGTCAGGTTGGGCGCGAGCGCAGGCCGTGCGTCCGTCCTAGCCCGACCTCAGCCGCCGCCCATGTCCCCCATTTCGATCCTCCTGATCGGCTTTGCCATGTCCACCGATGCCTTCGCCGCTGCAATCGGCAAGGGTGCGGCCATGCGCAAGCCGGTGTTCCGCGATGCACTGCGTGCCGGCATCATCTTCGGCGTCATCGAGGCGATCACGCCCATCATCGGCTGGCTGCTCGGTCGGGCCGCCCTGCAGTACGTCGAAGCCTTCGACCACTGGATCGCCTTCGGCCTGCTCGGCGCACTGGGCATCCACATGATCTACAACGGCCTGCGCCCGGACAGTGCCGACGAAGACGAAGACCCCTCACAGCACCACGGCTTCTGGAAGCTGGCGCTGACCGGTTTCGCCACCAGCATCGACGCGATGGCGGTGGGCATCGGCCTGGCCTTCATGGACGTGCATATCGGCGTGATGGCCGCGGTGATCGGCCTGTGCACGCTGACCATGGTCACCGTCGGCATCATGCTCGGCCGCGTGCTGGGCAGCATGGTCGGCAAGCGTGCCGAGATCATCGGCGGCGTGATCCTGGTGATCATCGGCGCGACGATCCTGTACGAACACCTGCATGGCCTGGGGTAACGCTTCCGCGATTACGTGGTTGCCGGCCAGCGGCCGGCACTACCAGTGCATCACATCCACGCATGGCGTGGATCTACTGCCAAGCGGCCGTCACTACTGCGCATCGCGCAGCGCGCCCAGGAAGGCGCGCAGCGAGGCCGGCTTGATCGGCTTGGTCAGCACGCGGTAGCCGCGTTCGCGCGCCATCCGCTTCAGCTCGTCGCGACCATCGGCGGTAAGCAGTGCGCCCGGCAGCGGGTAACCGGCCGCCTCGCGCAGCGCCACCAGCGCATCCAGGCCATCCATGCGGTCGTGCAGGTGGTAATCCACCAGCATCACCTGCGGGCGCTCGACGATCTTCTCCAGCGCCTGGTCGACGGTGGCCGCAGTGATCACCTGCACTTGCCAACGGCCCAGCAGTGCGCGCATGCCGTCGAGGATCTCCTCGTCGTTGTCCACGCACAGCACACGCAGGCCCGCCAGCGAATCGCTGCGTACTGGCGCGGGGACGGTCTGTGCGGGTGTGGCCAGCTCGGTGTAGCCCGGCAGCGGCGCCACCCGCGGCAGGATGATCGAGAACATCGAGCCCTTGCCGACCCGGCTGCGTGCGTTCAACCGATGGTCGAGCAGGCGCGAGATGCGTTGGCAGATCGACAGGCCCAGGCCCAACCCCTGTTCGCCCCAGTCGAATGGTTGCTGGTAGCGGTGGAACTCGTCGAAGATCTGACGCATATGGTGCTCGGGAATGCCGGGGCCGGTATCCCACACCTGCAGTTCCACTTCATCGCCGCGCTGGCGCACGGCCAGCACGATGCGACCCTGGCGGGTGTAGCGCAACGCATTGGCCAGGAAGTTCTGCAGCACGCGGCGCAGCAGGCGGCGGTCACTGCGTACCCATGCCGGGCGCGCGAACAGGTCCAGGCGCAGGCCACGGCCGGCCGCGACCGGGGTGTACTGCGCGGCCAGTTCGCGCATCAGCGCACTCACGTCGAACTCGCCGATCACCGGGTGCAGGCCACCGGCATCCAGCCGCGACACATCCAGCAGGCCATCGAGCAGCTCTTCGGCCGCACGCAACGAAGCGTCCACACGCTCGGCCAGATGCTTCTGCTCGTCACTCACGTGATCACTGTCGCGCAGTGCCGAGGCGAACAGGCGCGCAGCGTTCAACGGCTGCAGCACGTCGTGGCTGATCGCCGCCAGGAAACGGGTCTTCGACTGCTGCGCGACCTCAGCCTCATGCGAGCGCTCGGCCACGCGCTGTTCCAGCGTCTCGTTGGCTTCCAGCAGTGCTTTTTCCGCGTGCTTGTAGTCGGTGATGTCGTTGTAGCTGGTCACGTAACCGCCGCCGGGCAGCGCCTGGCCACGCATCTCGATCACCTTGCCATCGCTGCGGGTGCGCTCGAACACATGCGGTGAACCGGCACGCATGTAGCCGATGCGGCGGTTGATCTGCACTTCGATATCACCCTCGCCCAGCTCGCCGCGCTCCGCGTTGTAGCGGATCAGGTCGGCCACCGGGCGGCCCACGTAGAGCATGCCGTCGGGGTAGCCGAACATGTCCTGGTAGCGGCGATTCCATGCGGTCAGCCGCATGTCCGGATCGACCACGCTGACCCCGGCGCTGATGTTCTCCAGCGTGGTCGACAGGATTTCGCGGTTGAAGCGCAGCTCCTGCCCGGCTTCGTCCAGCACGGCCACCACTTCGCCCAGATCCATGCCCGAGCCACGCAGCAGGCTGGTCAGCAGCAGGCGTGCCGACGCCGCACCGATCGAGGCGGCCAGCAGGCGCTCGGTGAACTGCACCCACGGCCGGTCCGCGGGCGCCGAGGATTGCAGCTCGCGGCCCAGCGACTGCGCCTGCTCGAAGAACGAACGCCGCGCATGGCGCTCGCCAACCACGCGCGAGGCCAGTGCCAGCAGGTCACCCACGTGCACGTGACCGGGCCAGCCACCGGCCACCGACGGACGCTCGGCATACGGATCGAGGAACGGCGCGGCGCGAAGCCGCTCGTCGACACCGGGCCGCCAGCGCGCGGACACCAGCATCATCGTCGCCGCGTTGACCAGCAGTGACCAGAAGGTGCCGTGGGTCAGCGGATCCCAGCCGGTCATGCCGAACAGCTGCTGCGGGCGCAGCCACTCGATGCCGAACGGGCCGTGCTGCACCCATGCGGCGTCGACCCAGCCGGCCATGGTCATCGCCGGCAGCAGCAGGGTGTACAGCCAGGTGGCGAAGCCGAGCAGCATGCCCACCTCGACGCCGCGCCGGCTGGCACCGCGCCAGTACAGGCCGCCGATCAGGCCGGGCGCGAACTGCGCCACCGCCGCGAACGCCATCAGGCCGTACGAGGCCAGCGTGCTGTCGTTGCTGCTGGTGCGGTAGTAGCTGTAGGCCATCAGCGCCAGCAGCAGGATCGCCAGGCGGCGGATCCACAGCACGCGCGAGGCGACGTCGGCGGCCTCCTGATGGTCGCCACTGCGACGCAGCAGCACCGGCATCACCAGATCGTTGCTGACCATGGTGGCCAGCGCGATCGACGACACGATCACCATGCCGGTGGCCGCCGAGAAGCCGCCCACATAGGCGATCAACGCCAGCGCATTGCGGCCTTCGGCCAGCGGCAGGGCCAGCACCATCGAGTCGTCGGCGACGCTGCCGCCGGTACCGAACAGGGTCACGCCGGCGGTGGCGATCGGCAGCACCATGCCCGAGATCAGCACCAGGTAGCCGCCGAACATCCAGCGCGCGCGGCGCACATCGCGCACGTCACCGCACTCGACCACCGCCACGTGGAACTGGCGCGGCAGGCAGATGATGGCGAGGAAACTGAGCAGGGTCTGCGAGATGAAACCCACCGGCGGCAGGCCGGTGAACAGCGTATGCACCGACTCGACCACCGCGTCGGTGCGGTTGCTCAGCCACAGGTAGGCGAACACGCCCACGGCCAGCATCGCCAACAGCTTGATCACCGATTCGAAGGCGATCGCCAGCATCATGCCGTGATGGTGTTCGGTGGCATCGACCTGGCGGGTACCGAACAGGGTGGCGAACAACGCCATCAGCAGCGCCACGTACAGCGCGGGATCGGTGAAGAAGCCGGTCGGGCCGGTGTTGCCGGTCAGCACCTGCAGGCTCATCGCCACCGCTTTGTACTGCAGGGCCAGGTACGGAATGATGCCGATCAGCGCGATGATCGCCACCAGCGCCGCCAGCCGCCGCGAGCGGCCGAAGCGCGAAGAGATGAAGTCGGCGATGGACACCACGTTCTGGCTGCGCGCGATCAGCGCCAGGCGCTCGATGATGCGCCAGCCGAACAACAGCAGCAGCAGCGGGCCGATGTAGATCGGCAGGTAGCCCACGCCGTTGCGCACGGCGGTGCCGACCGCGCCGTAGAACGTCCACGACGAGCAGTACACGGCCAGCGCCAGGCTGTAGACCACCGGCCGCAGCCACGGCCGGTCGGGATACATCGGCCGACGGTCACCCCACCACGCCACGCCGAACAGCAGCGCGGCATAGGCAACCGAGACCAGCAGCAGGATCCAGCTGGAGACCACGCGCGCGTTTCCGTCAGGACAGGGGCCAGTAGATCACGACCGTTGGTCGTGAGGGTAGGTCACGGCGGTGGGTCATGGCGGTGGGTCACGACCGTTGGTCGTGACGGAGGCATCCATGCCCACCAACGGTGGGCACCCACCAAAGGAGGTGCGCACCCACCAGGAACCGGTCTTATTCCGCCGGCACGCCCATTTCCTTCAGCAGTTCCGGCGCCGGGTAGACCTTGGCCAGCAGCCAGCGCAGGTAGCGCATGTCCACGTGCACGGCGCGCTTGTAGCGCGGGTCGAACCACCAGCTGGCGCTGACCGATTCCCAGTTGCTGTCGAAGTTCAGGCCGATCAGTTCGCCCTTGGCGTTGAGCACCGGCGAGCCGGAGTTGCCGCCGGTGGTATCCAGGTTGGTCAGGAAGTTGACCGTCTGGGTCTTCAGCGCCGGGTCGGCGGTGCTGCCGAAGTCACCCTTGGCGATCGCGGCCAGCAGCGGCTTGGGCGCATCGAACGGATAGGCGTTGGTGTTCTTCTCGACGATGCCGGCCACGGTGGTCACCGGCGAGTAGGTCACGCCGTCGCGCGGATGCAGCGCCTCGACCTTGCCGTAGCTGATGCGCAGGGTGCGGTTGGCATCCGGATACACCGCGCGGCCCTGCTTGGCACGCCAGGCGAACAGCGCCTGCATGTAGGCCGGGCGCAGGCGCAGCTGCTCGCCTTCGCGGGTCTTGCTTTCGTTCTCGATGCGCAGCTGCGCGGCCACCAGCGGGCCAGCCACGGTGATCAGCGGATCGGCAGCCAGCGCCTTGCCTTCCCGTGCAGCAGCGAAGCGCGACAGGCGCTGTGCCTCCTCACCCAGTTGGGTGCCGGCGTACAGGGTATCCAGCGCCGCTGCCAGCTGCTCCGGGGTACGGCCGAAGGCCGTATCGAACTCGGCCACGCGCTGCGCGTCCGGCAGCTTCTGGTAGCGGGTCAGCAGGGTGGTCAGCAGCGCCTTCTCGACTTCCGGTGCGTAACGGCGCTGGACCTGCTTGAGCACGCCTTCGATCATCGCCTGGTCGCGCTGCTGGAAACCACTCTCGCGCTGCGCGTCCGGCTTGGCCGATTCGATGCGCAGGCGTTCCAGCAGCAGCGCCGAGCGCAGCAGCTGGCTCTGTGCGGCCATCTGGTCCAGCAGCAGGTCACGCTCGCCCACCGCCGCACCCTGCGACAGGTTGGCCAGCAGCGCCTTGATGTCGCCCTGGTACTTGCGGTCGGTGGCAGCCAGCATCGCCGTCTCGTCGGCGGCACGCTGGGCCTTGGCGTCGCTGCGCAACAGGCCTTCCAGCTCACCGGCGGCGCGCTTGCGGTTGTTCTTCAGCGACTGCAGCTGTGAGGCGTAGCGGGTGCGCGCCTGCGCGTCCTTGGCGCTGGCGGCCTCGATGGTGTCGATCATCTGCTGGAACACCGATACGCGGCGCGGCAGCACGGTATCGATCTGGCCAGCGAATTCGGCCGCGGTACGGTGGCGGTAGGTGATGCCCGGGTAACCGGCCAGCATCGCGTAGTCACCTTCCTTCGGACCTTCCACCGACATCTGCAGGTGCGCCGGCGCCTGGTAGGGCACGTTGTCCTTGCTGTACGCGGCCGGCTTGCCGTCCTTGCCGACATAGGCGCGCAGCAGGGTGAAGTCGCCGGTGTGGCGCGGCCACATGAAGTTGTCGATCTCGTCGCCGTAGTTGCCGATCGCACGCGGCGGCGCGTAGACCAATCGCACGTCGCTCAGTTCCAGCTGCGCGATGCGGTAGAAATCGGTGCCGTAGTACATGTTGGCCACCGAGCAGCGCACGCTGCCGTCCTTCTCGCACTCGGCCACGATCTGCTTGCTGGCCGCATCCACGGCATCGAAGTAGGCACGGCCGGTCTTGCCACGCGCCTGCGCCAGCACCTGGTCGGTCACCTTGTCGAAGCCGACGGTGACCAGCACGCGGAAGTCCGGGTTGGCCGGGCGCTCGTCGGCGCGGTCCCTGGCGATGAAGCCACCATTGATCAGGTCGTGCTCGGGCGAGCTGTTGTACTGGATCACGCCCATCGCCACGTGGTGGTTGGTCAGCAGCAGGCCGTCCGACGATACGAACGAGCCGGTGCCGCCACCGGCACGCACCACCGCGCTCAGCGGCGGTGCGGTGACATTGGCCAGGTCGGCCGGATTGCCCTTGAAGCCTGCGGCCTGCAGCGGCTTGGCCAGCTCCGGCAGCTGGGTCGGCATCCACATGCCTTCATCGGCGTGGGCGCCGGCGGCGAGGGTCAGGCCCAGGGCCAGGGCAGTGGGAAGGGCTTTGCGTGGTGACATGGGGCAATCCGGTACGACAGAACAGCCCGGGACCATAGCCGCTGGGGCCGGATGGGGCAACGGCCGATGGTTGGGGGCGCCAATGCTGGCTAGAATCAGGCACGGATACCAGGGAAGGACCGATGATCGCAGGAATCGATCTGGGCACCGCGCATTCGCTGATCGGCGTGAAAAGCGCCGATGGGGCAGTTCTGTGAACGGGCCGGCTACGCGCCGCTCAGCAGCGGAAATCCTGCGTGGCAAGCCGCAAGGAATCACGACGCATGAATGATGAAGCCGCAGTGACAGGGCCATCTGCCGCCGAGGCGCTTGCCGACCGCATCGTCCGCAACGGGCAGCACCGCGATCCAGCAGACTTCGCAGCCTGGCTGCAGCAGTCCCCGGAACTGCAGGCACCCGCGGATGCCGGCGCGGTGAAATTGGCAACCTGGCAACGGCTGATGAAGGGCACCACGCCGTTCCCGCAGGCGAACTTCGAACAGCTGGCCAATCACTTCCTGTGGTATGACCGGGACAATATCCGCGAGTGCTACGACATGGCCGCCCTCGGCCACAGCATGCACGTGTGCTGGTTGCTGGTGCCAGGCAACGAGGCCGCACTCGCCCGTTACATGCATCGCGAGAATGCGCCGGTTTCGGTGGCGCAGGCGCGCATTCGTGTCGCACGGCTCAGTGGACCCTGGCACCCAATGCGCGCGCGCATCCAAGCGCTGTCCGCGCGCACGCGGCGCGAGATGCATGAAACACTGCATTATCTGGTCAGCTTGCCTGTCATGGCGCATGTGTCGCCCCCGCCCCCATTGCAGCGCAGGCAGGTCTTGTTCTGGGCGGCCGCATGCGATGCCCTGCGCCGTTCCGTGTCGTCCCGCAGGCGCTTCACCTGGCGAACGGTGGCTCTGGCACTGCTTCTGGCGTGCGCCCTGCTGGCCACCATCGCCATCCTCTGCGGGGCGTCTTCCGGCTCCCCGTGCAATGCAGACCGTGATCGTTCAAACCTGCTGCCCCCACAAGAGGCAACCCCATGAGCAACTGGTTGGACCTGCTGGAGCGCGCCAAAGCCACCGACCCGCAGTCTTTCGCGGTATACCTCCAGGGCCTGCACAGCCAGTGGTCCCTGGACGAGCGCGATGAAGCAAGCACCAGGGTGCTGCAGGCGCTGCGCGCGCGGCAGGCCCCCATGAACCTGTCCGCAGCAGCGGCGCTTTACCAGGCCTTCGGCTGGGACGAAGAGGACTGTGGCCCGGCACCAGGCGAGCTGCACGAGCTGGCCGAACACGCCTGGCAGGACTGGCTGCAGCTACCCGCGCAGATCGACATGCTAGCCCAGCAGATGGAGGCGCGTGGCGGACGCTGGACCAGCCACGATGACGCTGCGAGCCGCCTCAGGCAGCTACGCGAGCCGCGTTCGGACCTGCACAATCTGATGTCCGCGCTGCCGCTGCGCGTGCCGCGCCAGGCCGCAGCGTTGATGGACGTACTGGGCTGCCAGGAGGACCGCCCTGTACCGCCCGGCATCGATCCAGGCCAAGCCCGTTTCTGGGCCGGCGTCAGCGATATCACCTACCTCCCTGCGGCACAGCTGTCATTGCTGCGTGCGCTCTTGGCAAGCCTGGTGCTGACGTTGGTGGCCTTCATCGCGTTGGCCACCACCCAGATCGCCAGCATGCTGCTGCCCTACCAGTCGGAGGAGCAGCGCAGGGCGATCGTGCTGGGCACGGCAGTGCTGGCGCCACTGCTCGGCACTCTGCTGGCCATTGGCCTGCGTCACCTGTTCGTCTGGCAGAGCGCCCCTGAAGAACCGTCTTTGCCACCTTCCTGGCTGCGTTGGCTGACCCTGCCGGTCGCCTGCGCTGCCATCGCAGCGGCCGGTACCACCGTCTACCTGTGGGTGCCCTCGCCTTCGCTGTGGCTGGCACCGTTGTGCTGGCTGCTGGCCTGGACCGTGCTGACCACAGCGTGGATCCGCTACCAACTGCGCCGGGGCAAGTCCGTCCGCATGGCATTGCCAGTGTCATTCCTGGTGATGCTGTCCGTGCTCAGCGTGCTGCCGGCGCTGCTGGGTACGCTGCTGCTGTGGAGCTTGGACCTGTTCGGCTACCGCCAGCGGCTCCGTCGCAGCTGAAGAAGCCGGGGGTCGGATCCCTATCAAGGAAAGGGCGCCGACCCCGACCCGGTCATTTTTCCCGCCGCCAGTTGATCGACCCACGGTTTTCCACCGTGCTCGATTCCACTTCCACGTCGAAGCCGCGACGCAGCAGGTACTTCAGCGTGATCACCGAACCGGCACCGACCAGCGACACGCCGTAACCGACGTACAGCTTGGGCGAGATGTACTTGCCGACGCCGATCACCGAGCCACCCAGCGCGCGCGACTGGCTCACGCCGGCATCGTCCAGGCCCAGCTTGGCACCCAGCTGCGAGGCCAGCAGGCCGCTGCCGGCCGACAATGCCGCCGAGGCCGCATTGACCTGCTGCGTCTGGTCGCTGCTGGCGCCGGTCAGGCTGCGTCCCAGCACCAGATAAGCCAGGGCTTCGGACTGCGACATCGCCGGATCGGACCACACGTCCGCACGCGGCTGCTGCGCACGCCCGGTCACGTCGATACCAGCAGTGACATCACCGATCCGGCGCTCGGCACGGATGTTGATGCGCGGGTCGGACACCGCGTTGTAGTTCCAGGTGAGGTTGCCGCGGGTGATGGTCAGGTCCTGCCCGTACGCCTTGTAGCGGCCACTCACTTCCAGCCCACCATTGGCGGTCATCTCGCGGCCAGGCTTGGCCCAGACCTGCATCTTGCCGGTCAGTGCGCCCTTCAGGCCGAAGCCGGTCATCTTCACCTTGTCACCGAGGCTGACGGTCAGCTCCATGTCCAGCGGCGAGGTACGCGACTCTTCCGGATCGGCCGGGTCGAGCACCACCACGTCTTCGGACACCGAGGTGCCGCGGTCCAAGCGCTCCAGATCGATGTCGGCCTCGGGCACGTGCACGGTGCCACGCAGCTCCATCGCGGCCTTGGCCAGGGTGAAGTCGAGGTTGGGATTGGCGACGATGCGCAGCTCGCTGGTGTTGGACAGCAGAACGTTGTCGCCGTGGATCTTCAACTGCAGCGGCTGTGCATCGCCGAACCACGACAGGCCACCATCCACGTACAGCGTGCCCTGGCCGGAGTTGGCCTGCGCGGTGATCTTGGCCGAACCATCGGGCTGGGCCACGAAGCTGCCCTTGCCCTGGTCGAAGGTCAGGCCGAGTGCCGGGAATTCACCCTTGAAGTTGCTCAGCTGCGCGTCACCGCCCAGCGAGGGCTGGCCACGCGTGCCGCGCAGGCTGACGTGGCCTTCGATCAGGCCGGTCGGTCGCACGATGTCCGGCGAGAACAGCTCCAGCCAGTACAGCCGCGACATGTTGAGATAGAGCTCGCCGTTCAACGGCGCGCTGGCTTCCCAACCGGTCTGCATCCTGGCATCGACGAAGCCGTTGCCCTGGAAGCCCATGCCCAGGTAGCCCTTGATGCTGGCCGGGGTCATGTCGAGCTTGAGCGAGAACTGGTCGTAGCGCACCAGCTCGCCACGGGTGGTGTCGCCCACGGCATTGCGGTTCTCACCCAGGCGCACGCCGCCTTCCTTCGAGCGCACTTCCACATGGCCTTCCCAGGCGTTGCCGCGCGGGCGGATCTGCGCATCCAGGCTGACATCGCCACGCAGGTAGATGCGACGGCCGGACTGCGGCGGCAACCACGGCTGCACCAGCGCCAGTGGCAGCGCATCACTGCGCACCACCAGGCCCTCGCGCGGCCAGTTGGCCTGTGCGCACAGTGTGCCGCTGCTGGCGGCGGCCAGGCAGGCTTCGCCCAGCGTGTAGTTGCTGCCGTTGATCGCGAACGCCGCCGGTGCACGCAGCGACCAGGCATCGCCCTTCACCGGTGCGATGCGCAGCGCGGCCAGCTCGCCGCGCCACTGCGCGCCCTGCTGGCGCACGCTGCCCTGCAGCTCGATCGCGCCCATCTCGTTGCGGGTCTGCGCGGCCAGGCGCAGGTTGGAGACACTGCCCTGCGCATCCACATTCAAGCGTTCCAGCAGCATGCCGGCATTGACCTGCTGGCCCTGGATCGCCAGCGTGCCGCTGTCGCCGCGCCACGGCAGGTGGCCCTTGATGCTCACGCTCTCGGCGCCGTAGCCGTCCCAGTTGAGGTTGTTGCCGACCAGGTCGGCTGTGATGTCCGGCGCATCGCGCGGGCCCTTCACCTGTACCTGGCCACGCAGGCCGCCATCGGCGCCCGGCAGCAGGTCACTCAGCTGCAGCGGTTCGAAACGCGCATCGATGTCGAGGCGGTCACCGACCTTGCCCGAAGCGGTCACCCGGCTGCTGCCCAGGGACAGCTTCAGGTCACCCTGGCCCTGCGCGCCCTGCAGCGCGAACTTGCCCTGTGCGTCCAGGTTGCGCTGACGCAGCACGCCCTTCAGCGACGGCAGATCGACCGTGGCTTCCAACGTGCCGGCGGTACCCGGCGGTGCGTTTGCCGGCGGCGGCAGCTGGCGGCCCTTGGAGGCCAGGTTGCCGGACAGGCGGCCATTCCAGCCCGGCACGAAATAGCCGGGGTCGAAGTCCTTCAGTGTGGCCTTGGCATCCCAGTCCAACTGCGGTGCCCACGCCACCTGGCCTTCCACCTGCAGCTGGCCACCCGGGGTCTGCGCCTGCAGCTGATGGATCGACGCGGCCTGATCGTTGCCGCGCACATCGAAGTGCAGCTGTGCCTTCTGCGCGTCGCGCTCGACCTCGGCGCGGCCGATCGCCGCCCAGGCCTTCAGGGTACCGGCCAGGCCGAAGCGTGCTTCCTTCAAGGTGACCGGCACCGGGGCGCTGCCGGCGGTATTCGGGTCCGCCGCTGGCACGTAGGTCAGGTCATGTGCGACCACCGAGAAGTTGAGCTTCTGCTGGCCTTCCTGGCTGAAATCGGCGGTGCCTTCCAGCCGCGCCTCACCGCCAAGACCCTTCACCAGCAGCGGTGAGACTTTCAGCACCTGGTCCTGCAGCGACACCACCGACGGTGCCAGTTCCAGTTCCTGATCGCCCTGTTTCACCTTGCCACGCAGGTTGGCGTTGCCACCCTTGCCGGCGGCGGTGAAGTCCAGTGCCAGCGGCGCGATCGCCGAGCTGGCCAGTGCCGGCGACAGCAGCGCCAGATCCAGCTCGTCACTGCGGATGCTGGCGCTCCAGCTCGGATCGGTGCGGCCATCGAACACCAGCATCGCGTGCAGCGGCTTCGGCGCGCGCCCGGCTACGGCCACTTCCATGTGCGACAGGTCACCGCGCGCGACCAGGCCGACGGTGGCGGCCGTGCGGCCACGCGGCGCCGGCAGCACCGCGGTGACGGTCACATCGGTGTCGTAGTCCTTGGCCGGGATGTAGCGGCCCTGGGCAGTGAAATTGCCCATGTCGCTGTCCACCACCAGCTTGTGTGCCTGGAACTCGCCATTGGCGATCTCGATGCCGCCGCGCACGCGACTGATGTCGATCACCGGCTCGTTGGCCTGGCTGATGCGGAAGCCGTCGATGGCGATGGCATCGGCCTGGATCGCCAACGGCATTTCGATCTGCGGCAGCGAATCGGGCCACGACGGCAGCTTGAACGGCTCGTCACTCTTGGCCAGGTTCAATGTCGCGTTGGTCAGCTCCAGCTTGTCCAGCAGCAGCTTGCGGCCCAGCAGCGGGCGCAGGTCCGGCTCCAGATGGGCGCGCTCGGCGTGGAAATGGATGTCGTCGTAGCGGAAGTCGACGTTGTACAGGGTCAGCGGACCGGCCACCGGGCCGTCCACCTTGTCCCAGGTGAAGCTGGCGCCCACCGGCAGCCGCGCCACCACCTGTGCCAGCAGCACATCGCGGCCGGCCACGGTCTGCAGCAGCCAGTACACCGCCAGCAGGGCCAGCAGCACCAGCCCCAGCACGCCCACACCGGACCAGGCCCAGAAGCGGCGGCGACGGTAGAAGCGCACGCGCGGCGGCGTGGTCGGGTTCGGAGTGGGTGCGGGCGTACTCACAGGTCCGCTCCGATGTTGAGGTACAGCTGGAACTGCGAATCCGGGTTGTTCAGGCCATGCGCGATATCCACGCGCACCGGGCCCACCGGCGATTTCCAGCGCACGCCGAAGCCGACGCCGGTATGCAGATCGATGGTGTTGTCGAAGGCGCTGCCGGTATCGACGAACACCGCCGCACCCCACGGGCCACCATTGAAATAGTGCTCGTACTCGGCCGAGCCGATCACCAGGTTCTTGGCGCCCAGCGCGTACTTGTCCGGTGCCGGGGTCCGCGGGCCCACCTCGCGATAGGCATAGCCGCGGATGCTGCGGTCACCACCGGCGAAGTAGCGCAGGCTGGGCGGCATCGCTACCAGATCACTGGTCCAGGTGGTGCCACCCTCGCCGCGCAGGATCAGGCGGTTGCTTTCACCCACCGGGATGTACCAGCGCAGCACGGCGTTGGCTTGCACGAAGCTGGTATCCGAGCCGGCGCCCTCGACGCCGGCACGCATTGTCGCGGTACCGCTGATGCCCTTGCGCGGGAACATTTCGTCGTCGACGTTGACGTAGTCGGCCACCATCTGCGGGTAGACCAGCGTCGAGGTGTTGTAGACCGCGTCGGTGAACTCGGTACCCGAGGCATAGCGCCAGCGCTCACGCAGCGCGTTGATCGAGGCGATCGCGGTCCAGTGCTCGTTGATCTCGCCGCTGCGGCTGGCGATCAGCTTGAAGTTGCGCAGGTCGATGTAATCGGTCTGCTCGTCATAGGCACTGGCTGCGAAGGTGTACCAGCCATCAAGCCATTTGAAGGCGGGAATACGGTAGCTGGTGACCAGGCTCTTGCGCCTCTGTGCATAGTCCAGCTGCGTGTTCATCTTGTGGCCGCGGTTGTTCAGCCACCGCCGCTCGATGCCACCGCGCACACCCGGGCCACTCTCGCTGCCGTAGCTCAGGCCGGCGGTGTAGATGGTGCGCTTGGCGCGGGTCAGCTTCACGTCCACCGGCACATCGCCGTTCTCGTCGGCCTGGTCCGGCCGCGGCTGGATGTCGATCACGCTGAAATAGTCCAGCTTGGTCAGCGACTCGCGCAGCCGGTCCAGCTTGCCCTCGTGGAAGTAACTGCCCTGGTCCCAGTAGACCAGCGGGTCGAACAGCTTGTCGACGAAGTAGTCCTGCTCGAAACGCACCGGGCCCATGTTGTAGCGGCGGCCGCTGTCCCAGGTCAGGTCGATGTCGGCAGCGTTGTCGGCACGGGTGATCTGCACCTGGCGCTGGGTGTAGTCGGCGTCGAAGTAACCGCGCTCGGCCAGGCGGCGGGTGACGGTGATCTTGCTGGCCTCGTACTGGGTATGCACGAAGCGCTGGCCCTTGCGCGGCTTGAACTTGGCCAGGTCGTCCTGCAGGTACTGGTCGTACATCGCCGGGCCGGTGATGTCGATGTGCTCGCGGCGCACGGTCACCGGGGTGCCCTTGTCGACATGGATCAGCACGCGTACGTGCTCGTCCTCGCGCGGCGCCTCGACCTTGATCACCGGGTTGTAGTACCCGAACGGTTCCAGTGCCTGGCGGGTCTGCCGCTCGGCCTGTGACAGCAGGTACTCCAGGCGCGATTCGCCCTGCTCCTTGCCGATCGTGTCGTACAACGACAGCGATTCCTGGATGTTCTCGATGATTGCGGCGTCGTCGCCCTTGTCCAATCCCTTGATGTCCACCTTGTCGATGGTGCCGCGCGCATGGGCCACGGAGGTGGCGGCCAGCGTCAGGACCATCAGCGGCAGGGCGTATTTCTTTGGCTGCATGCGGCACAGCATACCGACCGAAGGTGACGATGCGAAATGCATCACGTCATTGGGGATCGGTTGTTAAGTGGCGGTCAAAATACGCGCCTTTGTGGCGATCATCGCAATTGAAGGCGAGGATGCCGGCATCGCGCGCGATGCCGGCAATGACCCCGATGGACATCCGCCCGGTAGCGCCGGGCCATGCCCGGCGAGCGCGCAGCGCGGCCTGCAGGAAAGCCGCCGGGCATGGCCCGGCGCTACCTGCGGTGGATGATCAGCTCGACAGATGCTCGATCGCCGCCACCTTGCCCAGGCGCTCGCCCAGCATCGTCAGCAGCGCCAGGCGGTTGCCACGCAGGGCCGGATCCTCGGCATTGACCATCACGCCATCGAAGAAGGCATCGACCTGCGGGCGCAGCCGCGCCAGCCGTGCCAGCACGGCCACGTAGTCCTTCTGGTGCAGGCTGGTGCCGGTGTCGTCGATGGCCGCGGTGACCGCTTCGGCCAGCGCTCGCTCGGCGTCTTCCTGCAGCAGCGTCGGGTCGATCTGGCCCGGAATGTCGCCTTCGGCCTTGCGCAGGATGTTGCGGATGCGCTTGTTGGCCGCAGCCAGCGCCTCGGCTTCCGGCAGCGCGGCGAAGGTGCCGATCGCATCCAGTCGGCGGTCGAAGTCGTACAGCGAGGCCGGCTTCAGCTCGGCTACGGCGTTGAAGTGCGTGGCCGGCACGCCCTTGTCGCTGTAGTAGCCCTTCAGGCGGTCGAGGATGAAGTCGTACAGCTCGCCGACGTCGGCCTGCACGTTGCGCGCGGCCAGGCCGGCGTTGGCGCTGGCCAGCAGCGCGCGCAGATCCAGCTCGAAACCGCTTTCGATGATCGTGCGGGCCAGGCCCAGCGCGTTGCGGCGCAGGGCGAACGGGTCCTTGTTGCCAGTCGGCTTCAGGCCTGCGGCGAAACCACCGGCCAGCGTGTCCACGCGTTCAGCAATCGCCAGCACCTTGCCCAGCGGCGACAGCGCGATGTCGTCACCGCCGAAGCGCGGCTGGTAGGCCTCGTCGATGGCCAGCGCCACGTCCTCCGCTTCGCCGCCGGCCACGGCGTAGTGGCGGCCGGCGATGCCCTGCAGTTCCGGGAACTCGTTGACCATGCGCGACTGCAGGTCGTTCTTGGCCAGCTCGGCCGCACGTTTGGCCTGTGCGGCGTCGGCGCCGACCTGCGGCGCGATCACTTCGGCCAGCGCAGCCACGCGCGCCACCTTGTCGGCCACGCTGCCCAGCTTGGCCTGGTAGGTCACTGTCTTCAGGCCGTCACCCATCGACACCAGGCCCTGCTTCAGGTCCTCGTCGAAGAAGAACTTGGCATCGGCGAAGCGCGGGCGGATCACGCGCTCATAGCCCTTGGCCACTTCGGCCACGTCCTTCGATTCGATGTTGGCGATGCCGATGAACTTCTCGGTCAGGGTGCCGCTGTCATCCAGCACCGGGAAGAACTTCTGGTTGATCTCCATCGTCTCGATCAGCGCTTCCTGCGGCACCGCCAGGAACGCGCGCTCGAAGCTGCACAGCACCGCCGACGGCCATTCGACCAGGTTCACCACCTGCTCCAGGTTGTCGTCGGTGATGCGGGCGCTGCCACCGGCCTTGGCCGCAGCGGCCTCGACCTCGGCAACGATGCGCGCACGGCGTTCGCTCGGGTCGACCAGCACGAACGCGGCACGCAGGGCTTCAACATAATCCTGCGGCTGGGCCAGCGACACCGCCTGGTCGTGGTGGAAACGATGGCCACGGCTGACGCGACCGGCCTGCAGGCCGAACAGCTCGGCTTCAACCACGTTGGCACCGTGCAGCAGCACCAGCCAGTGGGCCGGGCGCGCGAAGCCCCAGGCGTGGTCACCCCAGCGCATCGGCTTGGGAATCGGCATCGCCGCGATCGCCTCGCGCAGGATCTCCGGCAGCAGGCTGGCAGTGCTCGCACCCGGGGTCATCGCGCGGTGCACGAAACGCTCACCCTTGTTGTCGGTGGTCTTCTCCAGCGCGGTCCAGTCGATCCCGGCCTTGGCGGCGAAGCCCTGCAGGGCCTTGGTCGGCTGGCCTTCGGCGTCCAGCGCGATGTTCAGGTACGGGCCCAGCACTTCGCTGTGCTGTTCCGGCTGCTCCAGGCCGACGCCCGGCAGCAGCACGGCCAGGCGGCGCGGGGTCGACAGCGGGCGCGCATCGCCCAGTTCCAGCGCGACGCCGCGCTTGCGCAGGCCTTCGACGACACCGTCGAAGAACGCCTGGGCCAGGCCCGGCAGCGCCTTGACCGGCAGCTCCTCGGTGCCCAGTTCGATCAGCAGGGGGGACAGTTGGCTCATCGGTTCGATCCTGTGGTGGGGGCGCAGCGCGCAACGCGTCCGGCGCCCCGGGTAGTGGGTGAAAAGCGGGTCGGTGCAGGAAGGCGGTCAGGCCTTCTTCGCACCCGGGAAGCCCAGCTTCTCGCGCTGCTCGTAGTACGCCTTGGCCACCGCCTGGGCCAGCGCGCGCACGCGCAGGATGTAGCGCTGGCGCTCGGTCACGCTGATCGCGCGGCGCGCGTCCAGCAGGTTGAAGGTGTGGCTGGCCTTCATCACCTGCTCGTAGGCCGGCAGCGGCAGGTTCACTTCCACCAGCTTCTGCGCTTCACGCTCGCAGGCATCGAAGCGGTGGAACATCTCTTCCACGTCGGCGTATTCGAAGTTGTAGGTGCTCTGCTCCACCTCGTTCTGGTGGTAGACGTCGCCGTAGGTCACCGGCTGGCCGTCCGGGCCGTAGGTCCAGACCAGGTCGTAGACGTTGTCGCAGTTCTGCAGGTACATGCACAGGCGCTCGAGACCGTAGGTGATCTCGCCCAGCACCGGGCGGCACTCCAGGCCACCGGCCTGCTGGAAGTAGGTGAACTGGGTCACCTCCATGCCGTTGAGCCAGACTTCCCAGCCCAGGCCCCAGGCGCCCAGCGTCGGCGATTCCCAGTTGTCCTCGACGAAGCGCAGGTCGTGCACCAGCGGATCGATGCCCAGTGCCTTCAGCGAATCCAGGTACAGCTGCTGGATGTTGTCCGGCGCCGGCTTCATCGCCACCTGGTACTGGTAGTAGCGCTGCAGACGGTTCGGGTTCTCGCCGTAGCGGCCGTCGGTCGGGCGGCGCGAGGGCTGCACGTAGGCCGCGTTCCAGCTCTCCGGACCGATCGCACGCAGGAAGGTGGCCGGGTGGAAGGTACCGGCGCCCACCTCCAGGTCGAGCGGCTGGATGAGCACGCAGCCCTGCTGGGCCCAGAACTGGTTCAGGGTCTGGATCAGGCCCTGGAAGGTGATCGGAACGGTCGGGGTCGCGGACATGCGTACGAGTCTTGGCCGGCAAGGGGGTGCGTTAGTATAACGGCCGACCTGCGGGGCATTCCGTACCCGGGAGGAGCAGGCAGATGGAACATCGGCTGCCGGTGGGCACGCCCGGCGAGGCTGGCGGCGTACCGCTGCCGTGGGGTCGCCTGCAGTTCGAGCAGATTGCCGCGGCCCTGATCGCCGATGGCCTGGTGGCCGAGCAGGACCGCGAGCGCATGCGCTTTTCCGCGCAGGGCGCACGCAACGCCAGTGAAGTGCACCCGCTGGTGCTGCTGTCCAACCTCAAGCTGGCCGCCAACGGCGGTGGCGAACTGACCCTGGAGCGCCTCACCGAGTGGCTGGCGCAGCGCACCGGCAGCCGCTACCTGCGCATCGACCCGACCCGGGTCGACGTCGCCGCGGTCACCGCGCTGGTCTCCCATGCCTACGCTCGCCGCCACCGTTTCCTGCCGTTGGCGGTGGATGCCGAGCGCGTGCTGGTGGCCACCAGCGAGCCACTGGTGCAGGAATGGCGCCGCGACCTGCAGCACCTGACCCGCCGCCGCATCGAGCTGGCGGTGGTCAACCCGCTGGACCTGCACCGCTACACCATGGAGTTCTACGGGGTGACCCGTTCGGTGCGCGGCGCCCGTGGCGACGTGCGTGGCGAAGCCAACACCACCCTGCCCAGCTTCGAACAGCTGGTGGAGCTGGGCCGCACCGGCGACGTCAATGCCGACGACCAGCACATCGTGCATATCGTGGACTGGCTGCTGCAGTACGCCTACGAGCAGCGCGCCTCGGACATCCACCTGGAGCCGCGCCGCGAAATGGGGCGCATGCGCTTCCGCATCGACGGCGTGCTGCACAAGGTGTTCGAGGTACCGCCGGCGGTGATGACCGCGGTGGTCAGCCGCATCAAGGTGCTCGGCCGCATGGACCTGGCCGAACGCCGGCGCCCGCAGGATGGCCGCATCAAGACCCGTTCGCCGGGCGGCCGCGAGGTCGAGATGCGCCTGTCGACCATGCCCACCGCCTTCGGCGAGAAGTGCGTGATGCGCATCTTCGACCCCGATGCCGCGTTCAAGAGCATCGACCAGCTCGGTTTCAGCCCGCAGGAGGCCGCTGGCTGGAATGCACTGGTCGAACGCCCGCACGGCATCGTGCTGGTGACCGGCCCGACCGGCTCGGGCAAGACCACCACCCTGTATTCCACGCTGAAGCGCCTGGCCACGCCGGACGTGAACGTGTGCACGGTGGAGGACCCGATCGAGATGATCGCGCCCGAGTTCAATCAGATGCAGGTGCAGACCAACATCGACCTGGATTTCGCCAGCGGCGTGCGCACCCTGCTGCGGCAGGACCCGGACATCATCATGATCGGTGAGATCCGCGACCTGGAAACCGCGCAGATGGCGGTGCAGGCCTCGCTGACCGGGCACCTGGTGCTGTCCACCCTGCATACCAACGACGCGCCCTCGGCGGTAACCCGCCTGCTCGACCTGGGCGTGCCGCACTACCTGCTGGCCAGCACCCTCAACGGCATCCTCGCCCAGCGACTGGTGCGCACGCTGTGCCCGCACTGCAAGCAGCCGCACAGCCTCGGCGCCGCCGACTGGGCGGTGCTGGCTGATAGCCATGCCGCATATCCAGATGCCGCCACGCCCTGTCGGCCGGTCGGTTGCCTGGAGTGCCGGCGCACCGGATTCCTCGGCCGCATCGGCCTGTATGAGTTGCTGCCATTGGGTTCGCGGCTGCGCGGGCAGATCCGCGCCGATATGGATCTGGCCGGTTTCACCCGCGCCGCGCGGTCTGAAGGGCTGCGAACCCTGCGTCAGGCCGGGCTTGAAAAGGTGGCGCAGGGGCTGACTACAATCGAGGAAGTCCTGTCAGTCCTGCCGCCCCCGGATGAACCCAGCCCCATTCCTGATCCTTGAAACCGGCCGCCCGGTGCCGTCACTGCGCCGCTACGGGCGCTTCCCGCACTGGATCCGCGTTGCCGCCGGGCTGGAAGAGCACGAGACGGTGGTGGTCGATGTCGAACACGGTGGTGACCTGCCCGACCCGCATGCCTTCGCCGGCGTGCTGGTGACCGGCTCGGCTGCCTTCGTCACCGACCATGCCGAATGGAGCGAGCGCAGTGCAGCGTGGCTGCGCCAGACCGCCCACGACGACCTGCCGGTGTTCGGCATCTGCTACGGCCACCAGCTGCTGGCGCACGCGCTGGGCGGCGAGGTGGCCTATAACCCGGCCGGCCGCGAGTCCGGCACGATCGAGCTGGAACTGCAGCCGCAGGCCGCGCAGGACCCGTTGTTCCAGGGCCTGCCGCAGCATTTCGCCGCCCATGCCACCCACCTGCAGACGGTGCTGCGCGCGCCGGACGGTGCCGAGGTACTGGCGCGCTCTCCGCTGGACGGCTGCCATGCCTTCCGCTGGGGGCGCCAGGCCTGGGGCGTGCAGTTCCATCCCGAGTTCGCCACCCACCACATGCGCGGCTACGTGCGTGCCCGCGCCGACTGCATCGGCCGCCACGGCGGCTGCGCCCGCAGCATCGAGCGTGCGGTCAGTGCCGCACCGCTGGCCCGCCAGCTGTTGCGCCGCTTCGTCCGCCAGGCGCGGCTGTCTTCAGCCCAGCCGGCGACAAAACAGGGATAATCGGCGGCACGGGTGACTGCCCGGCCCCCTTTCTGTCCCTCCCGGATGTCCATGAAAGAGATTCGCAAGCTGCCGGCCTCGGCGGGCGCTCAATGGTTGCTCGATACGTTCTCCCTGTACCGGCGTGCGCCGCTGCAGCTGGCCCGGATCGGCCTGACCTGGCTGCTGGTGAGCTGGGTGGTGACCCTGCTGTCGACGCTGATTCCCGGTGCCGCCGGCATGGCCGTGCAGCTGATGACCCTGGCCATTTCGCCAATCATGTTCGGCGGCATGCTCTATGCCGTGGGCGAGATCGACGAAGGCCGCCCGGGCCTGGCCTCGCACCTGCTGCAGCCGATCCGCGACCACCGCGTCAGCCACCTGCTGGTGCCGCTGGCGATCCAGGTGCTGGCGGTGCTGCTGCTGGGCGCACTGTTGTTCATGATGATCGGCCGCGAGGGCTTCACCGCCTTCAGCGAGGTCATGACCAAGATGGAAGAAATCAGCCGCAGCGGCCAGCAGATCAAGCCGGACGACGCGGCCGCACTGGTCGCCAACCTGCCGGCCAAGCGCATCGCGCTGTGGATGCTGCTGGTGTTCCTGAGCGCGGTGGCGCTGTCGCTGGCGATGTTCACCCAGCCGGCGCTGGTGGTGTTCGACAAGCAGAGCGGCATGCACGCGCTGCGCCTGAGCCTGCAGGGCTGCATCGAGAACATCGGCGCGATGATCGTGTTCGCCGTACTCGGGCTGATCGCCGCGTTCTGCATGTACATCCTGTTCGTGATCGTGATCCAGATCGCGATGCTGATCGGTGGCCCGCTGGCGGCGGCCTTCATCGCCCAGCTGGTGCTGACCACGGTGCTGATGCCGCTGTATGTCGGCGCGGTCTACGCTGCGTGGAAGCAGATGTTCGTGCACCGCGGCAGCCGCGCGGCCCCGCCGATTCCGACCACGCCGACCTCGAGCGACGTGTTCCACGCCTGACGACGGAAAAAGGGGACGGAGGGGATTAAGTCGTTTATGCCCAGTGTGTGCAGCTAACGACTTAATCCCCTCCGTCCCCTTTTTTTCTTTCAGGCGGCGGGTTTCTTCACTACCGACGACGGCACCAGCCAGCGTGCGGCGTGGATGCCCAGTTCGTAGAGCAGGCACATCGGAATCGCCAGCATCAGCTGCGAGACCACGTCCGGCGGGGTCAGCACCGCCGCCACCACGAAGATGCCGACGATCGCGTAACCGCGGCCTTCCTTGAACTGCTGCGGCGTCACCCAGCCCAGCAGCACCAGGATCACCATCGCCACCGGCAGTTCGAAACTGCCGCCGAAAGCGAAGAAGATCGCCAGCACGAAGTCCAGGTAGGCGTTCGCATCCGGAGTGATCGCGATCACGTCCGGGCTGAAGGTGGTCAGGAAGTGGAACACCGCCGGCAGCACCAGGAAGTAGGCGAAGGCACAGCCGGCGTAGAACAGCAGCACCGACGACACCAGCAACGGCACCGCCAGGCGCTTCTCGCGCGCGTACAGGCCCGGGGCGACGAACGCCCACAGCTGGTACAGCAGCCACGGCACCGCCACGAACAGGGCGACGAAGAAGGTCAACTTCAGCGGGGCGAAGAAGGCGCCGGCGGGGTTGGTGGCGATCATCGTCTGCCCGTTCGGCAGCTGCGAGACCAGCGGTTCGGCCAAGGCGTTGTACAGCTTCTGGGTGAATGGCAGCAGGCCCAGCAGCACTACGCCCAGGCCCAGCAGCGCGCGTACCAGGCGTCCGCGCAGTTCCACCAGATGTTCGACCAGCGAGCTTTCGCCGAAGTCCTGTTCACTCATGGATGACGCTCCGTGCTCTGCGTCGGCGGCGTCGGGCCGGCTTCAGCGGACGTGGCAGGAACGGCCCCTGAAGAAACAACGCCTTCCGTAGCAGCCGTGGTCGAAACCGGTCCGCTGTCCTGTGCCGGCGCATCGGTCTCGGACGGCTGGCTCAGGTGTGGCGGCAGATCCGCCTGTGCGGGTGTACGCACCTCCTGCACAAGGTCATCGCCCTGCTGCTGCGCCTGCTGCGCTTCGCGGCGGATTGCTTCACCGCTGGCACGCAACTGGTTCTCGGTGTCCTGCATGCCCTGGCGCACGTCCTGCATCTGCCGCTTGATGTCCTCGGCCTGCAGTTCGCGCTCCAGTTCCTGTTTCACCGAATCCCACTGATTGCGGGCACGACGTACCCACAGGCCGGCAAAGCGGGCCGCCTTGGGCAGGCGCTCAGGACCGAGCACCACCAGGGCAACCACCGCAATCACCAGCAGTTCGCTGAAGCCGATATCAAACACCGCAACCGCTCCGGATCAGCGTGGGGTGCGGTCGTGCTCGTCCTGCGCGGTGCGCGAGGCATCCTCGCTGCGCGATTCATCGCCCAGCTGCGCGTTCGGCTTGTCCTCGTCGCGCATGCCCTTCTTGAATTCCTTGACCGCCGAACCGAGATCCTTGGCGCCGCTGGTCAGGCGCTTGGTGCCGAACACCAGCAGGACGATGGCCAGCACGACCAACCAATGCCAGATGCTGAAACTGCCCATAAAGACGCTCGTTACGTTAGTGATCAGGCTGTCGAGCATAGCGCACCGGGTGTTAGCCGGCGCGCGTGACGAAAGTCAGTTTCCGCCCAGCGTTTCCGTGCGGATTTCGCCGTCGTTGACCGGCTGGAAGCCCTGCTGCTGCTGCGGCGGGTTCTGCGGCACGTTCTGCAGCGGTGCGGTGGTGGCTTCGGCCGGGGCGGCCGGCGCTGCCTGAACAGGCGCCGGAGCAACCGCCGGGGCTGCTGCCGGGCGCGGCGCGCTACCGCCGTTGCCGCTGCGGTTGTTACGCGCGGCGTAGGTGGCCTCTTCCAGGCGGTCGCGGAACGTCACCACATCCATCGACGGCGAACCGGCGGCGCGGCCTTCGAAGATCATGCGCGGCGTGGTGTTGCTGCCGTAGGCGTCCAGGTTGGCGGCATCGTCGATCTGCAGCACCGCACCATCCAGGGCGACACCGGCGAACAGGCCGCGGGCGCGCGACCAGGACCAGATTTCGGCCTTCAGCTGACCGTCGGTGGCGGCGGCGGCATTGCGGCCGACCGGGCCGGCGGCGACACCCGCATCGGCGCCCAGCGTGAACTTGCCGTTGACCAGGTTGTCCAGGCTACGGTCGTTGCGGAACACCAGCACCACATCGGAGGACTGCACGCCGGCCTGGAAGCCGATGCTGCCGCCGGTGAGCTTCACGAACACCGGGTTGGACCAGGCACCGTTGGGCATGCGCACGGACATCAGGCCGTGGCCACGACGACCGCCAATGACCAGACCGGCCTTGATCGTGTCGGGAATGACGATGACCGCGCGGCCTTCGTCGAGCAATTTGTCCGGAATGCCCTGTTCAGGGATTTCCTGGATTTCAGCCAGCACGCGCACGGCATTGCGGGCACGCTGGTCTTCCTGCGGTCCGGCCATGGCCTGGCTGGACAGCAGGCTGGCGGCGATCAGCAGGGCTTGGATCGGGCGACGCATGGCAGGCTCCAGAAGTCAGTCCATAGGAAGATATAGCAAGTGACTGAAATTAGTAGTGTTGTCATGAATCCCCAATGAGCGTTCCCTGCTCACATTGATGCGCGCTATGCCTGCAATCCGAACCCTGCATCCCGGCGCGGCACCGGATCGGCGACAATACCGCTCATGCTCGACGCACCCGATACCGCCGTGCTGGCGGTCAACCTAGGCACGCCCGAGACGCCGACGGCCCCCGCCGTACGCCGTTACCTGGCTGAATTCCTGTCCGACCCCCGCGTGGTCTCGATCCCGGCACTGCTGTGGCAGCCGTTGCTGCGCGGACTGATCCTGCCGCTGCGCAGCAGCCGTTCAGCGGCCAAGTACGCCCAGGTCTGGCTGCCGGAGGGCTCTCCGCTGATGGTGCATACGCGCCAGCTGGCGCAGGCCATGCAAGCGCTGTTGCCGACCCTGACGGTGCGCCATGCAATGCGGTATGGCGAACCGGCGCTGGCCAGCGAACTCGACCGGCTGGCGGCCGACGGTGCGCGCCGCGTCGTGGTGCTGCCGCTTTACCCTCAGTACTCCACCACCACCACCGCCTCGGTCGAAGACCGCGTCGATGCCTGGCAGCGCCGCAATCCGGGCGTGACCGTGAGCCTGGTGCGCGACTATTCGGTCGATCCGGGCTGGGTCGACGCCGTTGCCGGCTCGATCCGCCGCTACTGGGAACAGCACGGTCGTGGCCAGAAACTGATGTTCTCCTTCCACGGCATTCCGCAGCGCCTGGCCGATGCCGGCGATCCGTATCCGCAGCGCTGCGAGGCCAGTGCGCAGGCCATCGCCAAGGCGCTGGAGCTGGGCAGGGACGACTGGCAGATGGGCTATCAGTCGCGCTTCGGCCGCGAGCGCTGGCTGCAGCCGTATGCCGAGCCCAGCCTGTGGGCGCTGGCCGAATCCGGCGTGAAGCAGATCGACGTGGTGTGCCCGGGCTTCGCCACCGACTGTCTGGAGACGCTGGAAGAAGTGGCACTGGGCTTCACCGAAACACTGGCCGAGCGCGGCGCGACGATGCGCTACATCCCCTGCCTCAACGCCGAACCGGAGCACGCGCGTGCGCTGGCACGGCTGGCCGTGGCGTCACTGGCATGAGCCTGCAGCCGTTTGAACTCGAGGTCGGTGGCGCGCGCGTCGCCGGCCTGCGCAACTACGGTGATGGCCCGCGCGTGCTGGCCCTGCATGGCTGGCTCGACAACGCGGCCAGCTTCGTGCCGCTGGCGCCGCACCTGTCGTCGTTGCAGCTGGTGGCCATCGACCTGCCCGGCCACGGCCACAGCGCGCATCTGCCGGCCGGTGCCAGCTACACCACGGCCGCCGCGATCTGTCACGTACTCGACGTCGCCGACGCGCTGGGCTGGGACCGCTTCAGCCTGCTCGGCCATTCGATGGGCGCCGGCATCGCCAGCCTCACCGCCTCGGTCAGCGACCGTGTCGAACGGCTGGTGGCGATCGAAGCACTCGGCGGCCTGCGTGGTCCTGAGGAAGAAACCGCCAACCGCCTGCGCGAGCATGTAAATGCCACACGCGCACTGGCACGCAAGCAGCTGCGCGTGTTCCCCGACCTCGCCGCGCCGATCCGCGCGCGGATGATGACCAACCAGCTCAGCGAGCGCTGTGCACGGCTGCTGGTCGAGCGTGGCGTGGAGCCGGTCGAAGGTGGTTACCGCTGGTGCAGCGACCCGCGCCTGATGCTGCCCACTGCGATCCGCCTCAGCGAAGGCCAGATCGACAACCTGCTGCAGGCCATCGCCTGCCCGACGCAGGTGATCTACGCCACACCGGCGCAGTCGTACTATCCCGAGCCGATGCGCAGCGATCGCCTGCAGCACCTGCGCGATGGCCGTCTGGCGGTGTTTGCCGGCAACCATCACCTGCACATGGAAGACCCGGAACAGATCGCGGGCGTGATCCTGCACTTCTTCAGCAACGGCAACGCCGGCTGAGCAAACGTATCCGCGCGCTTCACTCCGCGCGTTTGCGGCCGATACATCAGTTGCGGGCCCCTGCGTCCGCAGCACGCAGGTCCGGTCGGGCCTGCGGCGTGTGTCTGGTTCTGCAAGGAAGTCCGCATGCCCGCTCTGCTGCACCGTCACCCACAGGATGTGGCCACGGTGTCCCGTCTCCGCGTCGCTGATCGCGCCGCATTCCCCGAATTCCCGGCTCGCGCCCTGCTCACGCACTCCTGCGTGTGCCGCGGCGTGGCTGTTGTCGTTTGCTGATCCAGGAGTCGCCGATGTCCGTTGCATCCTCCCGCCCCCCCGATACCGCCCGAATGCCGCATCTGCAGCAGCTCGCGCGCCGCGCTGACCGTCGACTGCTGATCGGTAGCGCGGCGTTGACTGTGGCTGGCCTCGTGCTGGCCCTGCGTGGGCCCCACGTACCGGGCGCTGCGTTGGCCGCGGCCGCCGTACTGCCCGCCCTCTGGCTGGCCGGTCCACAGGCGGGCCGGGCCGTCGCCCGCAATGGCCTGGCATTGCTGTTGTCGCTGCAGCTGGCCTTGTTGTGCGCGATCGTCAGCCTGGCGCCGGCGTTGCCGGTCGCGTTGCTGCTGGGCGTGCTGCTCAGCCACCGCGATCGCCTGCCGGTATGGCTGGCCGGTGGTGTTGGCACCCTCGCCCTGCTGGTACCGCTGCTGCACGGCGCAGCCGTGGGACCGACGTTGCTGCAGGCGGGCCTGTTCGCCAGCCTGACCGTGTTCCTCGGCCAGGTCGCGCTGCGCCTGCGCCAGCAGACCGAGGCGCTTGGCCACGGCCCACGCCGCCTGGCGGCACTGGCGCGCGATATCGCGACGGGCACCGATCTGAGCGCACATGCGGATACCGCGGCCTATGCACCCGGTTCGCTGGCCCATGCACTGGCCGATACCGCCCGCCACGTGCAGGCGCAGCGTGGGCGCGAGGCTGACGCGCATGCCGAGAATGCGCAGATCCGCCAGGCGCTCGACGCCTCGCGCACCGCGATGATGATTGCCGACAACGACCACGTGATCCGTTACGTGAACCGCTCGGTGGTGGCCCTGCTGCGCAACCAGCAGGCAACACTGCGCCAGGCCTTCCCCGACTTCGACGCCGAGCGCCTGGTCGGCAGCAGCATCCACCGCTTCCACGCCAACCCGGACCGCATCCGCGCGATCCTCAATGGCCTGCAGGTCACGCACAACGGCAAGGTGCAGATCGGCCCGGTGCACTTCGCGCAGGTGGTCACCCCGGTGTTCGATGCGCAGGGCGTGCGCCTGGGCTTCGCCGTGGAATGGCATGACCGCACCCATGAACTCGCGCTGGAAAACGCCGTGGCCGGCATCGTCGCTGCGGCAGCGGCCGGTGATCTCGACCAGCGCCTGCAGGCCACTGAAGGTGCCAGTTTCCTCGATGGGCTGACCGGTGGCATCAACCAGCTGCTCGATACGCTCGGCAGCACCGTCAACGAAGTGCGGCAGATGCTCTCGGCACTGGCCAATGGCGATCTGGACCGGCGCATGCACGGCGAGTATCACGGTGCTTTCGCTGCCATCCAGCGCGATGCGAATGCCACGGCCGGTCAGTTGGCACGCATGGTCGGTCGCATCCAGGAATGTGCGGCGTCGATCAGTACCGCCGCCAGCGAGATTGCCGCCGGCAACGGCGCGTTGTCCGAGCGCAGCGAGCGCCAGGCCGCGCACCTGCAGGAGACCGCAGCATCGATGGAGGAACTCACCGCCACCGTGCGCCAGAACGCCGCCCATGCGCGTGAGGCCAGTGCGTTGGCAGCTTCCACGCAGAGCGCTGCCAGTGACGGCAACACGGCCATGCAGCGGGTGGTGAATACCATGCAGGCCATCGAAGGTGCTTCGAAGCGGATCGGCGACATCACCGGCGTCATCGACGGCATTGCCTTCCAGACCAATATCCTGGCCTTGAACGCAGCCGTGGAGGCGGCACGCGCCGGCGAACAGGGCCGAGGCTTCGCGGTCGTGGCCAGCGAGGTGCGGGTACTGGCGCAGCGCTCTGCGGCGGCGGCCCAGGAGATCAAGAAGCTGATCGACGAAGCCGGCCGCCAGGTGGGTGAGGGTGCCCAGCTGGTAGCTGACGCCGGCCAACGCATGCAGGGCATTGTTGGCGGCGTGGAGGATGTCAGCCACCTGATGCGCGAGATTTCCGCGGCGTCGCAGGAGCAGTCGATCGGCATTGAGCAGATCAACCAGACCGTAGTGCAGATGGATCAGGCCACACAGCAGAATGCGGCGCTGGTGGAAGAAGCCACCGCCGCCGCACGCGAGCTGCAGAGCCAGGCCGGCACACTGACCGAAGCGGTTTCGGTGTTCCGCCAGCAGGAACCGCACGAGGTCTCGCAGGCCGCCTGATCCGGGCCTTCAGTTCGATCCTGATCAAGACGGCGCCCGCAGGGCGCCGTCTTTTTGTTGCGTAGGCCTTGCTGCCAGTAGCTGCCAACCTTGGTTGGCGCCGTGGTTCCTCACGAAGGGCATCCACGCATGGCGTGGATCTACTGGTAGTGCCGGCCGCTGGCCGGCAATCACAGCCACGCGCACTGTCTGGGCCTGCTGCCGGGGTTGGCACCGATCTTTGCAGGGACAGCCATCCACGCACGGCGTGGATCTACTGTGGGTCCGCATGCCCTCGGTAGACGCCAACCTTGGTTGGCGCTGTGGCTACCCGCGGAGAATATCCGCGTATGGCCTGGATCTAACGGGCGATGTAACGCCATCGGGTTGCCGGCCAGCGGCCGGCACTACCCGCATTTCGCGCGCACAAAGAAAAACCCCGCTGCGTAAGCAGCGGGGTTTTGGGTGTAAACCCTGGCGATGACCTACTCTCGCATGGCTTGAGCCACACTACCATCGGCGCAGCTGCGTTTCACTTCCGAGTTCGGGATGGGATCGGGTGGTTCCACAGCGCTAATTTCACCAGGGAGGCGGTTGGAGCGTCGCCATCCGATACAGCCGGATAAGGCGCCTGCCTCTCGTAGTTCTTGTGACGTAGCGTGCACTTGGATGCTCTTACGACGTTGTCGTAAAGCCAAGGCAACTTGAGGTTATATGGTCAAGCCTCTCGGATCATTAGTATCAGTT